>JAYTWB010000031.1:0-11345 GCA_043743655.1 Cyanobacteriota bacterium
TCTCTTGGTACTTCCAATCATTGGGGAACGGCTAATTTCTTAAGTCTAAATTACCATGATTGTAAGATAGAGGAATTACCAATTGAAGTTCGTGGTAAAGAATTAGTTGCAGTAGATGCTTTAGCGGGAAATGGCGTGCTAATACACCAACAAGTATTTACAGAAATCGGTCTATATAATGAGATATTTCTACCACACTATCATGCGGATTCGGAAATAACTCTGCGTGCAAAAAAGAAAGGTATCAATGTCTTTGCTAGTCCATCTATTGTTTTATTAAATGACTTTCATGTTGATCAAAAAAAACTAAGCCTTAAAAATTTAAAAGGAATAATGTATGCATTTTTTCATAAAAAGTCACATGTATTTTTATTGCCTCTAATATACATATTCATTAGATATTGCCCTAACTCAAAAAAAATATTCACTTTCTGGAAATTGATTCAGAGGTCTAGTTTTTTATGACTATTTAAGCAGGTTAATATATACTTTAATTATTAAGTAAATACATTGAAAAACTTATGCAGATTAGTCAAAATTTAAAATCTGAAGAATATCAAGAGATTCAAAAATTATTGGCAACTTTGCCCGATAAATCTCTGCATCTTCAACAAGTCTGGAATTTGATGGATCAAGTGTGGGACGAGATGGGTTGCGATAATGAGAATTTAGATTTAGAAAAAATAGCTGCTTTTTACAAACATCCAGTTTGGCTACTCAATGGTTTTTTTATTGAGCAGCATCATCCATCTTTGCAACATCGTCATGCGATCGCTGATTTAATTCTTCGACATCCAATTCAACAAGTTTTAGACTTTGGTGGTGGATTTGGAACCCTTGCAAAGATAATTTTAGATAAGTCTGATTCACTTAATGTAGATATTTACGAACCTTATCCTAGTGATTTTGCTATTAATGAATGTAAAGCTTACAAGTCAATAAACTTTGTGAATAAGCTTACTAAAAAATATGATTGTTTAGTAAGTACTGATGTTCTAGAACATGTTCCTGATCCACTTCAACTATTGGAAGAAATGATAGAAGCTGTCAAAATCGATGGTTACCTGATAATTGCCCACAGTTTTAAGCCTGTAATCAAATGTCATCTTCCTTCAACCTTTCATTTTCGATACACCTTTAACCTATTTGCTACTTCAATGGGACTTAAAGTACTAGGTAAATGTCAAGAGAGACATTCTACAATCTATCAAAAAATAGATGCAAAACCCATAAATTGGAAAGTAATCCGTTTGATGGAAAATTTGTCAAAGAATATTTATTGGTTAGCGTTGCGTCATGTACGGCGATAAATCTAGGAATATAAAAAACCTAACTTGTCTGAAAAATATTTCTGTTTTTACTAATCCATAATTTTCTCCGCAGTTTTGCAATCCAACTATGACTGAATAAAAGATTCTGTGTATAACTATCAGCTTGATAATCACGAATCATGGTGTCTGGATGATCTAAGGGGAATTGCATGGGATAAGTCGGCAACTCGGCTAATAGATTTTTACGAAAAGTATGAGTTCCTCCACTATTAAAACCGATATTAGAGACGAGATTTTCATTGGGTAAAATGCTTAAACTACTCTGTATCCAACAGGCAAAAGTCCATTGATAATCCCAAGAATTGGTGATTAGATCATAAATTTTTTGAAAATTGTGATTCCATTCCTTAACCGATCTTCTATCTTGGAGAATGTCTTGCAACCAATCGCCATCTTTAATTAAATTCCATAACTTCATGTCTACATCATAATGCTGCCAAGCCCGCCGCCAGCTTGCCCAGCCCCAGCAATGATTGTAGCGAGAGAAGTAGTAACTATCATTAGTGCGATTCTTCTGCATTTGAAAGTTATTACCGCCAATGTGCATAATTCGATTGTCATTACGATATTTCAATAACAGCTCTTCGCAAAATCGAAAAAAGCTGGGATGCGGTAAACAATCGTCTTCTAAGATAATCGCTTCGGGAACTTGCTCAAATACCCAGTCTAGTCCTGAGGCAAGACGATCGCGACAGCCTAAGTTACGATCGCTATAATTGGTTATTACCTCACAATGCCAATCAACTTCGGCGATTATTGCTTTCGTTGCTGCACAATTTTGGCGATCGCTAGGATGATTTTCGCGGGCTCCATCGGCGATAACTAATAGTTTAGGCGGTTGAGCTTGACGGATCATCTCAAACACGCGGCGAGTTGTATCGGGTCGGTTAAAAATGATGAAAGCGACTGGAGTTGTTAATTGCCAAGTGGTCATATTTATCTCAAATAATAAGAGTTAGGAGGCGCAAAGCTTTTCCCTAAACTAACTTCTAATAAACAATTTAATAAACCCATTTATCCAGATTCGTCCTAGATTGATTAATATTTTGTCTTTGGGACAAGTTAATAAGACAAACATTGTCCAATCAATCTTATTCGATGAAGAGCGCCGAGAGAAGTATCTTTTTAATATAGATGTGAAATGAAATTTTCCATTGGGATGAAAGCCAGTTGTTTCTTCATTCATCCAGAGTTTTAGCTCTGGATGAGTGCTTAGAGTTAATCCTTTGCGGTGAGATCGCATTGTAAACTCATAGTCTGAGAGGTAATGCGGCAATAGCTTTGGACAAAAATCTCCTGTTTTTTGCAAGTCTTGCCAACGTATAAATAAGCCGCGTGTAGATAGACAATTAATTTCTGGAGATGATTTAGCTTCATTAAAAGTAAAAGTATTAAAATCAACGTTTAAGCCGATATCTAGGCAATGATTAGTTTGGAGGCTATAGCCTTGAGCTTGTAACAATGTATTGGGCATTTTTTGCAAAAGCGCGATCGCGATCGCTAAAAAATCTGGCTTCAGAAATACATCATCATTGATCATCAAGATCACGTCTTCGGGATCGAGAGAGTTAGCTTTGAGCCAGTTAATTCCCTGCTGCAAGCCGCCTGCCCACCACCAGTTCCCTTTTCCTGTAATTATCTCTAGATTAGATGTTTGATTCTGTACCATCTGTGCAGTTCCATCGGTGGAGCCATCATCAATCAAGATAAGTTTATAGTTGTGGTCAGTTTGAGAGCTAAGACATTCTATAAATTTTTGAGTAATTTCGCGGCGATTGTGAACAGGCAGAAGAATGTAGCATTGAGTCATTTTTTGTTGTAACGCAGAGTATTTTTTAGGATAAACAGTTCAATGTGCCGTTTATCCTTTAGCTAAGATAAATTATCAGGATCAATACCTTGCGATCGCAAATATGCTGCCAACTTATCAGCTCTCTGGCTTTCAGCCTCAGCTCTCTGACTTTCAGCTTCAGCCCTCTGGCTTTCAGCCTCAGCGCGTTCTGCTAAAGTTGGAATCCAGCCAGTTTGGTCATACCATCGCAGCCATAACCCTCCAGTACCTTGATAAACTCCTTGCCATAGCCCTAAACCTAAACCAATCTCCTCTAACCAAAAACGATTTTCACTAATTACGATTGGCTCATAGCGGATACCTGCAATTTTGAAGGCTCTGAGCTTGTTTTCGTAGCGATCGTAGACGACATAGTAAGGCACTCGCAAAATGCGTTCATATACCTCCCACTTTGCTGGCGGTTGGCTGACCTCTCTAAGTCTTTGACCTAAATCCTCATCTTCTGTACCAGGGGATAGTAACTCCACGATCAAGAAAGGCGTAACGCCTTCTTGCCAAATTAAATAACTTAGCCTTAGTTCATTTTGTTGATTTGCCCTTGGCACACCCAACACCATGTACCAGTCAGGACGCTTGTACCAGTTAGTATGTCTAGGATCGTAGTAGAGATTTAGATCACTAGCTACTAACATTTCTTCGGGTGGATAGCCCCGAGGTTTACAGGTTTCGCTGAGCAAATCTGCTTGTATACAATGAAATTCGTCAGGCAAACCAGACTCTCCTACCAATTCACTAGGTAGATCGTACATCGTGGGCATCGTTTCGAGAGGCGATCGCGGCGGGATTGGTTGATACATATATTTAGTCAACTCCAGCCTCAATTTTACGATATTATCAGGAACTATGGCTCAAAATAACGAACTTGATAGGCTTGTCGCGATCGCCCAAAAATTTATTCCGCAATCTTCTCGTCAAAGCCAAATTGCGAATGTGCAATCATTTGGTAGCGGCAATATTAATGATACTTTTTTAGTTTCTTTGCTAGAGCTAGAAACCAAGCCGTTTATCTTACAACGCATAAATACGCATGTATTTCGTGAGCCGAAACTGGTGATGCAGAATATACGGATTTATGGCGATCATGTGCGCGATCGCCTGCAAAAATATCCCCTTGAGCGGCGCTGGGAAGTGCCGCAAGTATTGCTGACCGAGCAAGGGTTGGACTATTGGCAAACTGAGAATGGTGAATTTTGGCGATCGCTTAGTTTTATTGAGGGTTCGCAATCTATTGATGTGATCGCAAATACTATACAAGCGCGCGAAGTTGGCTATGCTTTGGGGACATTCCATCATTTGGTTAGTGATTTAGCACCCGCGCGATTGGCGGATACATTGGCAGGATTTCACATTACGCCGCGATATTTGCAGCAATATCAGGAGGTTTTGCATAAGTCCAATTTGAATGAGTGCAAGATGATGCGATCGCCTGAATTAGATTATTGTTTAAAATTTGTCAGCGATCGCCGCGGCTTAGTAAATATTTTAGAAGATGCTAAAAGCAAAGGAAAGCTCGCACTGCGGACTATGCATGGTGATCCCAAGGTAAATAATATTTTGTTTGATCGGCAGACCAATCTCGCGGTGAGTGTGATCGATCTCGATACTGTTAAATCAGGTTTGGTGCATTATGACATTGGTGATTGTTTGCGATCGAGCTGCAATCTGGCGGGTGAAGAGACAGAACAATGGGAAGATGTAAGATTTGAGATAGAACTTTGTGAAAATCTTTTGCAGGGATATTTTGCGATCGCGCGATCGTTTTTAACAGAGGCTGACTATGCTTATATCTATGATGCGATCAGAGTGATTACGTTTGAGTTGGGATTGCGGTTTCTGACTGATTATTTAGCCAAAAATATCTACTTTCATGTCAAATATCCTGAACATAATCTCTGGCGATCGCTTGTGCAGTTTCGTCTAGTCGAGAGCATTGAGGCTCAAGAATTAGTTGTTAAGAGGATTATTAAAGATATGTGCTAGATCGAATTTGGCTGATCTAGTCTAAAAAAAAGGGGGGAACCCCTCTTTTTTTTAGGGTGATTTAGGGTGATTTAGGGTGATTTAGGGTGATTTAGGGTGATTTAGGGTGATTTAGGGTGATTTAGGGTGATTTAGGGTGATTTAGGGTGATATTATATTCTAATAAATTCTTAACAAAGTTTTTTAAAACGTGATGTTAGCCTCAAATCTAGTCTAGAAAAAAGTGAAGTTAATGACTTCTAAGTCACACTCCGACCCAAAAGAACCTGTTATCTCTGATTTCTCGCTAGAATCTGAGCAACATCCACTAGAAAGCTTCATAATTGTGGGGGTTGGCGCATCCGCAGGCGGATTAGAGGCGTTTACGCAGTTGCTACAAAACTTGCCGCCTGATACGGGTATGGGGTTTGTGCTAATTCAGCATTTAGCTGCTGATCATGATAGCCAGTTAAGCGAGATACTTCAGCACTCAACGCAAATGCCTGTCAATGAGGCGAGTGATGGGATCAAAATCGTTCCTAACTCGGTATATGTGATTCCGCCCAATACTTTAATGACTTTAGAGCAAGGAATCTTGAAGTTGCAACCGCGTCAACTTGTCATGGGTCGATATATGGCGATCAATGGATTTTTTAGTTCATTAGCAGCCGATCGCGGTAATCTGGCGATCGCGATCATCTTATCTGGAAATAATGAAGATGGCACAGAAGGACTGGGTGTAATCAAGTCAGCGGGAGGGATTACTTTTGCTCAAGACTTAACGACAGCTGAGTTTCCTGCGATGCCAACCATTGCGATCGCTTCGGACAATGTGGACTTTATCCTCTCACCTGCGGCGATCGCTACCGAACTGGTAAACATCAGTCTTGGCAAACATCAACAGCATCCGCTGATCAATTCAGCCACCAATGCAGAACTCTGTCTTGATAATCCTGATGATCAATCTGCATCAACTTCTATCGAAAGTGAAGAGTTTCTACCGATCATCTTTACTATTTTGCATGATTCGATGGGAGTAGACTTTAGTCATTACAAAAAAGGCACAATCAGACGCAGAATTGCGCGGCGAATGGGATTACTAAATCTGCAAGGGTTAGATGTCTATACCCAATATTTGCGAGATCATCCTGATGAAGTTGAGAAGTTTTACTACGATATCTTAATAAATGTTACTAGCTTCTTTCGAGAGCCAGAGTCTTTTAGCGCGCTTCAGCAAATTGTCTTTCCCGCGATTTGTGAAGATAAAGCGCAGGATGTACCAATCCGTATCTGGGTAGTGGGTTGCTCGACTGGTGAAGAAGCTTACTCGATCGCGATCAGTTTACTCGAGTTTTTTGATGATTATGCCATCAAACATCCAATTCAGATTTTTGCCACTGATATTAGTGAAGTCGCAATTGCGAAAGCAAGGCTAGGTTTCTATACAGAGAGTTCACTGGCTGGAGTCTCACCATTACGTTTACACCGCTTTTTTAACTCTGTTGAAGGCGGTTATCAAATTGGTAAATTGGTAAGAGAATTATGTACATTTGCCCGTCAAGACTTGACTAGCGATCCACCATTTTCACGACTAGATATGATCAGTTGTCGGAATATGTTAATTTATTTGGAACCAGTGCTGCAAAAGAAGGTGATGCCGATCTTTCACTATGGGCTTAACTCCAATGGCTTTTTGATATTAGGAAATTCAGAAGGCGTTGGCAAAGATGCTGATTTGTTTGAGATCGTTGACAAGAAAAATCGAATTTTTAAGCGTACCCTTACACCACCACGAATAAATTTTAACTTCGTCAGGAGTACTTATGTGAAAGAACCGATCAATCCTGCAAAATATAACCAACCTTCCGCAAGAACGGACTTGGAAGAGACTGCCGATCAGATCGTACTGAATCGGTATGCGCCTGTGGGAGTAATGATCAACTCTGATCTAGAAATTTTACAGTTTCGTGGACAAACGAGCTTCTATTTAGAGCCATCACCAGGTAAAGCAAGTCTCAATCTGCTCAAAATGGTACGTTCAGATTTGAGATTGCAATTGCGATCAGCGATTCATGATGCTCAGCAACAAAATATCCCGATCGCTAAAGACAACATCCAGATACAGCACGATATGCTGGCTAAGATAGATGTGATTCCGTTGCAAGACAATAGTGATAACCATAGCGATCGCTACTTTTTAGTGCTATTTGAAAGTCGCCCAAATCCCACCTCACCAACTCCTCTCGTAAGTTCTACTACCAAGCGGCGCAAAGTTCGACAGACTGAAGCGGAGATGCAAGTAATTCGACTTACCCATGAATTACAAAAAAATAAAGAATATTTGCGATCAATCATTGAGATTCAAGAAGCGACTAATCAAGACCTTAAAGTGTCTGGTGAAGAGCTTTTGTCTAGTAACGAAGAATTGCAAAGCACCAACGAAGAACTGGAAACTGCTAAAGAAGAAATCCAATCCACTAACGAAGAGTTAAGAATAGTTAATGATGAGTTGCACGATCTCAATGTGCAGTTAACTAATATCAATAACGATCTCCAAAATCTACTCAGCAGTATTAATGTTCCGATCTTAATGCTGTCCTGTGATTTGCGAATCAGGCGGTTTACGCCGATGGCAGAGCAGTCCTTTAACTTGATTGTCAGTGATGTGGGGCGACCATTTAGTGATATTCAGACCAATATCAACGTTGCCCACATCGGAACATTAGCCACTTCTGTAATCGATACGCTCATTCCATATGAGCAGGACGTGCAAGATTTATCAGGAGATTGGTATAGTCTCAGAATCCGTCCTTATAGAACCACCGACAATAAAATTGATGGGGTGGTAATTAGCTTAATTGATATCGATTTTCTCAAACGTAATGCAATCCAGTTAGAAGAATCTGGTCGGTATGTAACTATGATCATCGAGACTTTGCGTCAGCCCATAGTGGTGCTAAATTCTCAGCTGCAAGTGATCATGGCAAACAAGGCTTTTTATCAAATTTTCCAACTGCAACCTAGTCAAACTGATCAGCGGTTGATCTTTGCACTTGGACAAGAAGATGGACAAAAAGACGGACGCACAGATTGGGATATTCCCCCATTGCGATCGCTACTAAACGACATCTTGACGGATGATATTGTCGTCCAAAATCATGAAGTAAGTCAAAAATTTAGCTTGCTTGGAGATCGCACTCTATTGTTAAATGCTTGTCAAATCGAGCGAGTTAATAATGACAAGATGATTTTGCTGGTGATAGAAGACATTACCGAACGCAAACTTCAAAAGCAACAACTGCTTATCAAAAACCAAGAATTATCCGAAGCGATAATTGCTTCAGAATCGGCTAATCGTTCTAAGAGTAAATTTTTAGGCAACATGAGTCATGAACTTCGCAATCCATTAAATTCAATTATGGGTTTTTCGCAACTTCTACAATCTATCCCTAGCTTAGATGAGGAAGCTCAACAATATTTAGAAATCATTTATCAGTCTGGCAAACATCTTCTTTCCCTGATCCAAGATTTACTCGACATTTCTCGGATCGAAGCTGAGAAAATGGCGATTGAGCCAAATATTTTGTGTTTACCTGATTTCTTAAAATTAACGATAGAGATAGTGCGGAGCAAGGCTTTACAAAAAAATCTGCTCTTTACAACTCAGTTTGCCACAGATTTACCACCTAGCATCTACGCAGATGAAAAACGCTTAAGACAAGTCTTGCTAAATTTGCTCAACAATGCGATCAAGTTTACATCTGTGGGCGAGATTACCTTAGCCGTTAGCAAAAATCTCGGTGGGCTAATTCGATTTGAGATTGCTGATACAGGCGTAGGTATCATCGCTGCCGAAATTGAGAGGATATTTTTGCCATTTGAACAGGTCGGTGAAGCGAATATGAAACCTGAAGGTACAGGTCTAGGTTTATCAATTAGCCAAAATCTAGTCGAGATGATGGGCGGTGAAATCAAAGTTGTCAGCGAGATTGGCGTTGGGAGTACTTTTAGTTTTGAGCTGAATTTATCGCAGCCGCTAGACTAACAGCAATGCGAAAACCTGTACTGCGATCGCCATTCCCACAGGTTGTCATGCAGTCCAAAGGCATTAGCAGGATAACTCCTAACTTCAGTTTCCGACTCACTTGGCATTCGATAGGTTTTTGGGGTACGATCGGGCAATTTTTTAGTATTACCAATATTTGGGATATTTACCTTCGTTGGCTAAATTGTTATAGAAAACTGCAACCAAGACTAAAACTATAGCTCCAAAGAGAGTAGGGAATAGAAGAAAACTCCAGGTTGGCTTGAGAAGATAAATAATAACTGGGTTTGAACCCGCTGGTGGATGAGTCGTTTGTGTGAGCATCATCACGGAAATAGAAGTGCCAACTGCTATGGCAACAGACCACCAAGTTGCCCCAAAAAGTGTCAGACAGAGCATACCAATAAAGGAACTCAGAAAGTGACCACCAATTACATTTCTAGGCTGTGAAAATGGCACATCCGGGAAACCAAAAATTAAAACGCAGGACGCTCCAAAAGAGCCTAATACAAGTCCTATTGACAATGTATTAGACAGAAGTGTGACCGCACTGATAGCCAAAAAGCCACCCGCCCAAGCCACTAAAATTGCTCTGATTGAATGCTTAGGTGGTAATTTGGCTTTATCCCCTTTTAATTTCTCAAACAAATTCATTCTAGAGCCTACTTTTTCCGTGTTTAATTGCTTGCTCATTTATATGCACCTCAAATTACTAATTACTTTTTTGGAATAGTCGAAAATACTTAATGTGAGTAGATAATCAAGTATTAACTAATTAACTGCCTAACAATTTCTCGCGTATTTTGAATAAATTCAGTTGTTCTATACATTTGACATCTGCTGATTGTCCCTTCAAACAAAAGATAAATGGTATTGACTAAATCAAATGTATTACTTTCAGTGGTCGGAATGTCTAATCTGTTCACAAGCTGCTTAATATAGTCTTGCAAAGCATTTTTGTGATTTATAACTAGAAGCCGAATTCTACTGTCTGGCGACGGAAATTCAGCAGTAATATTTAAGAAAGCACAACCTCTAAAGTCACTATCAGGTAACCACCATTCTAGAAAAGTGAACAAATTCAACAGACGTTCCTGGGGTTCTTCTCTCTGTTCGACTTTTTCCCGCAACCAGCAAAACCAATCTTGATGACGTTTATCTAGGTATGCAATACATAAATCCTCCTTGGAAGAGAAGTGGTAGTAAAAGCTTGCTTTTGCTACACCTGCCTCTGCTATTACTTGGTTGATGCCAGTCATATGGTAGCCCTGCTGATAGAAAAGCCTTGATGCCGTTTTTAGGATTTTGGTGTGCGTATCGCTATGTGCGTGTTGTGTGTCCATGAAGTAATCTATATAGACAAACTTGTCTGTATAGATTACACTACTGAAGTCAACTTTGTATATCTGTATAGTCGAAAATTAGTTTTAGATAATTTCGCTAAATAGGAGAAAAGAATGTTTAAGCCATACATCGCCAAAAGATTGTCAGCGAGATTGGCGTTGGGATTACTTTTAGTTTTGAGCTGAATTTATCTCAGCTGTCAGACTAATAGCAATGCGAAAACCTGTACTGCGATCGCCTTGATTAGCAGCATTCTTAGACCGCTTTGCGGAACGACAATAATCAGCAGGATCACGCCATGAGCCACCGCGGACAACTCGGCAACTGCGATCGCCGCCTTGAGTCCATGCCGTCCCATCGGTTGGCAACAGGTCATAATCATCATGCCAAACATCCTCACACCATTCCCACAGGTTGCCATGCATGTCATGCAGTCCAAAGGCATTAGCAGGATAACTCCCAACTTCAGTTGTGGCAGTGTTACTAATCCCTGCGGGTGCATATTTATAAGGAATTGCCGCATTGTAGTTACCAAGATTTGCGGCGATCGTTTCACCAAAGCAAAAGGGCGTAGTTGTTCCTGCTCGACAAGCATATTCCCATTCCGACTCACTTGGCAGTCGATAGGGTTTATGGGTGCGATCGCTTAATTTTTGGCAGAAGCTCTGCACGTCATCCCATGAGACTGACTCCACAGGGCGATCGATATTGCCAATAAAAATCGCAGGATTATTATCCATTAACACTTTCCATTGCCTTTGGGTAATCGGAAAGCGCGAAATAAAGAAAGATGGAATATTAATAATTTGGCGAG
>JAYTWB010000032.1:0-7608 GCA_043743655.1 Cyanobacteriota bacterium
AGACTACGGCAACGGCTATGTCTTGGGCGCTGTATTGGATTCATCGTTTACCCGATGTCAAGCAGAAACTCTTAAAAGAACTAGAAAGCATCAGCGATCGCACTGACTTTATGAGTATCTTTCGATTGCCATATTTAACCGCAGTTTGTAATGAGACTTTACGCATCCATCCTGTGGCGATGTTGACGTTCCCTCGAGTTGTTGAAGAACCTGTGGAATTATTAGGGCATAAGCTAGCACCAAAGACAATTGTGATTGGTTGCATCTATCTATTACATCATCGCGAAGATTTGTATCCTAACTCGCAGCAATTTAACCCAGATCGATTTCTTGAGCGATCATTTTCGCCTTATGAGTTTATGCCGTTTGGTGGTGGTGTCCGCCGATGTGTGGGTGAAGCTCTCGCTCAATTTGAAATGAAAATAGTTTTAGCGACAATTCTCTCTCGTTATAGTTTAGAGCTATGCGATCGCGCAGTTGTCAAGCCACAGCGCCGAGGGGTTACGCTTGCACCTGCGGGTGGTATCAAAATGCGTCTTAGTTAGTGGAAGAGAGTGTGCAATGCACACTCTCTTCTTTGCTTGATATGTGGTGCTTGCTATGTGGTGTATTCAGCGTTGATCTTGACATAATCATAACTGAGGTCGCAGCCCCATGCAGTGCCGTTACCGACTCCATCGCCCACGCCGACATTGATAACTACGGTGTCATTTTGGAGATAGTCACTAGCAGAATCGCGATCGTATTCTTGTGGTGTGCCATCTTTCATCATCACAAAATCGCCGAGTTGAATACTCAAAATATCTTGATCAAAATCAACACCCGATCGCCCTGCCGCTGCCGCAATTCTTCCCCAGTTAGGATCATTGCCAAATACTGCTGATTTGACTAGAGATGAGCCGACAATTGTTTTGGCAATTTGACGTGCCGACTCGATACTCGATGCGCCAGTCACATTCACTTCGATCATGCAGGTTGCGCCCTCACCATCGCGGGCGATCGCTTTCGCTAAACTCATACAGACTTCTTGCAACATCGCCTGTAGTTGCAAAGCCGCAGGGGAGTCTTGATCATTAATGCTTACGCCCGACTGACCATTGCATAACGCTAACACCATGTCATTAGTGCTGGTATCGCCATCGACCGTCACTTGATTAAAACTGGCATCGATTGAGCGGGATAGCATTGCTTGCCAGAGTTTTGGCTCGACAGCCGCATCACAGGTCACAAAACCGAGCATTGTCGCCATGTTAGGGTGAATCATGCCCGAACCTTTGCAGATGCCGCCAATTCGGACGGGTTTGTGATCAATGATTGTCTCTAGAGCAATACTCTTGGGTACAGTGTCCGTGGTCATGATTGATCGCGAAGCTGCTTCTCCACCATCGGGTGAAATCAAGGTCACGATTTTAGCAATGCCAGCGCGCATTTTGTCCATCAGCAACTGCTTGCCGATTACACCTGTCGAGGCGACCAAAACGCCATCTTTGGTATCTAAAGCTTTTTGGACAAGTTCCGCCGTTTCTACAGCATTGCGCCATCCTTCTGCACCCGTACTCGCATTGGCTTGTCCTGCATTGCACAAGATCGTGCTGATGTTACCGCCCTTGGCTAATACTTCACGATTGAAGTCCACACAAGCGGCTCGGACACAAGACTTGGTAAACACACCTGCGGCGATCGCAGGTACATCTGAGGCAATCAAAGTTAGGTCAGGTGCGCCTGATGGTTTTAGTCCTGCGGTGATTCCTGCTGCCTTATAGCCCTTTGCGGCAGTCACGCCACCCGAAATTACTTGCCAATCTGCCATGTTTTTATTGAGTTCCTCAGTTAGTTTTTTGTTTAGTTTTTTTTAGATTCCTTTGAGTTTGGCGATCGCCCCTTCTAACGAGCTTGGTAGCGATCGCAATAACTTGCGCTTTTCAAAATCTACAGCAACCAGCGTAACCACTGCTGTTACGCATAAGTCAGTTTCGGTACGAATTTGATATTCCCAATTTAGCCGCACTTTGTCGGGTATCAGTTTGGTCATCACTAGCACATCATCACCCATCCGTGCCGAACGGTGATAGCGCAAAGACATCTCGGCAACTGGCAAGTCCACACCTGCAGCAATTAGCTCTTCAAAGCTCATACCCACCGATCGCAAGCATTCCACTCTAGCGGCTTCCATCCAAGTTAGATAAGTGCCATGCCAAACTACACCTGAATAATCAGTATGGTGTGGATAGACGTGCAATGGATAGTTAAACCAACCTTCATTTTCAGGATTAGGCTCAATGATATTGGTTAGAGACTTAGAGGCTATATCTCTATCTAGATTAGTATCTGTATTGGTCATGACGTTTATCTCTCACAATAGATTTTCTAAACGGCGGCGCATAATCGCGATTACGGGGTCTTCGATCGCTATTTCATTTTCTAGTTTTGATGGTGTATTTTCGTCTTGATCTAGATTTTTAGACCAATCAGTTTTATCAACATTTTTTTCGGGTGGAACTAGCAAAGCATCGGTTGGGACAATGTTTAAGTCATATTTTGCATCTTCACAAAATTCTTCTAATTCTTCCTTATCAATGATCTCAACAGTCAGCGTTAAGAAATCTTGCGCCTCCAACATTCCCGCATAACGAATGGCATCATCTTCTTGCTCAAAAGCAACAATGATATTATTGCTTTCTATTTGCAGAGTATAAATACCTTCATTATCAGTGCGTGCGTTATATAGCAATACCCAAACTTGCATAAGAAAAACTCGACCATTAAAAAAGTTCTAACATTGTATAACATGCCTACTTGTTACTTAATTTAAGGAATTAGAATTTTGCGTCTTGATCGCTACACAACGGATGATTACACCACAGGTGCGCCAATCTGGAAACAACTGCTTTGGTACTTCATCGGAATGCCAATTTTACGGAGCTATTTAATCCCGTTTTCGATTATAAAAGTTAACATTTTGCGGTGGTTTGGGGCAGAAATCGGTCAAAGTGTAAGAATCAAAACAGGGGTACGCGTAAAATTTCCGTGGCGCTTAATCATTAAAGATTTTGTCTGGATTGGTGAAGATGTTTGGCTGGACAATCTTGCTCTGATCACTATCGAGAGCCATTGCTGCATCTCTCAGTCGGTTTATCTCTGCACTGGCAATCACGACTGGGGCGATCGCGATTTCGCCCTGATTACGGCTCCTATTTATATCGAGTCAGAATGCTGGATTGCAGCGCGGGCAACTATCGCGGCTGGTGTGCGCGTGGGTAAAGGAGCCGTCTTGGGCTTAGGCAGTGTCGCCACGCGATCGCTAGACCCAATGACGATTTATAGTGGCAATCCTGCGATTGCAATTAAATCGCGCGAGCCTAAAAACTCGACATAATCACGGCAACATTTCGCTTGCATCTCAGCCCTAAAGGAACAGAATTTTCCGCGTATCGTGTGTTTCTATAAGTTCTCAGCTAACTGCAAACTCTGTAAACTGTCGCATATAGCTAGAATGGAATCCATTTACTATGTTTTCTTTTGGGATACCCATCTCTGATAACTGGTTGGCTATATCAAACTCTGTACCATTATGTTGTACCCATATCTTGTCGCCCTTGATATCAAGATGTAAAACACAACCATAAATTCCGCGATCGTTTCGCCAGCCCACATGAGCGAGTTGATAGTGATCTCGCTCTGTATCAAAGATCAGTTGTGACTCAACTCCACCATTTGCTGAGCCATATTCTGCTAGCTGTGTGAGTAAATTTTGGATTTTCTGACGATATTCATTTAGTCTTGCCATTTTACGATCTCCTGCTTTTCTGGTCTATAAATCGCTAACTTTAATTGATATTGCTGAATTGTGGCTTGGACAAAAGGCAGTTGAAAGTGGGACAATTATCTTGTTATTGCTTCCCAAAAAGTACGTGGATTAATGATTGAAATGTTTTGAATCGGATGCAAGACCAGTAGATCATTGTCTCCAGTAATGAGATATGAAGCATTACCATTTAGAGCTAAGTCGATAAATTTATCATCTTTAGCATCTCGGCATAGCCTCACCTGATTTAAAATTTCGATAGATATCCATACGGTTTTAATGCGGATAGATAATCCATCAATATCTTCAGGATCGATATATTTAGCGAATTTTGAACGCCTTAACACAGATAGAATTTCTGTTAGGGTGTCGGTAGAATACAGAATAGTGCCATTATCTTCTCCCCAATTTAAAACTTTGGCTGAGGAGACAAAATGGCGCTGACTAAGACATTTGTATCAAGGACTAGACGCATAAAGCTATTAATCGTTGCTCAGTAGTTCATTTAACTTTTCTTCAGTTAAACCGCGCTCTTGAGCTTTGTTACCAATATTTTCTCTAAATTGCTGAAATTCTTGAATATTTGTGCGTGTAATGCGTTGATAGTCCGCGATCGACATAATCACAGCAACATCGCGATTTTGTTTGCGGATCATTATTGGTTCACGCTGTGCTTTGTCTATAACTGAGCCAAAGGCTTGTTTGGCTTCTGTTGCCGAAACAGTGCCGAAACAGTTTGCATGGTTTTACCTGTTTTTCTTACATTATAGACAAAATAGACAAATTGTCTATTTTGTCTTCGAGTTGGCTTTAGTTTGGCAGAAAAAGAAATCCGCACTAAACCCAAGGATTTACCAAAAGAATGTCCTTACTCTGTCTAGCAAACTTTTGATGAAAACTTTCCTATTGGCATTCAAAACGTTTAACGTTTTGCACCTAGTAAATTACCAAGTCATTGCTTTAAACTTCTCATCGTTGACAATTTCTACAGTGTCACCAGAAGGACGGATTACAAATAGCCCTTTTTGATAGGCATACCGATCTACCCCTTCGTTAATCTCAATCCCTGCTACAGCGCCATAGGCTTGATAGTTTTTGTAAGCAGGAAAGGCAAGCTTAAATTTTTGAAGTTTTTCAATAAATTCGTTGACATCATCCTTAGAAAGTCGAGATTTACATTCAACTAACACCACATCGGTCGTGTCTACCACTAAGATATCGATTTCCATCGCAACACCTTGTCGCTTTACACTTGCCCTAGGATGCTTTTCTTTGACATCGATGCCCCGCTCTTGAAATAGTCTGACTACGGCAGGTTCAACGAGTTCTTCAACAAACCTACCCCAGCGAGTAGTCAGGGCATTTACGGAACGTTTCATTTCTTCAAGAGTGCGAGCAGCTTCGGCAGCACGCCGATCGCTTTCAATTTTGGCGACAGCAGCGAGGCGTTCTTGTTCGGCAATGCGGCGATCGAATTCTTCACTAGAACGTTTTAGCTCTTCTTGGGATACGCGGAAGAGGGCATAGATGTCTTCGAGGGTGACGGGTTGTTGGCTCATAGGTTTGATAATTTTAGGTGGTTATTTTAATTTTAGCCAAATTGTAGGGGCAGAGGATACCCGTAAATTTGGGAATGCTCTGTTCTAAGCCTGACAACACAGAGACAATTTATCTGCGAAATCTTTGCCACGCAATGATCACCAGCTTCTTGATGCGGCGGATGTGTATCTATGCTTACCCAAAAAATCAGATACCTGAAAACTCGACATAAATCTTATTTGGTTAAAGGCTTGCTTTTCGTTTTTTTTTCTTTAATATTGTGTGTGGGAAAACTAAGCTTAAAAATGTAAAAATAGAAGTGGCACAACCTAAAAGTCTAGAAACAACTGATTTCTCTGAATCACTAAAAGATATTGATGTATCTTGTCAAATAACATACCAAGAATCTTTGAAAGATATTGTTGATGCTTACCACAACCTTGAGTCTGGCAAAGAACTACTACTCTTTTTTAATAATGACTATCGTAAGTTTGCAGAGAGAAGGGAAACTTTTCTGACTTTGTCTGGTTGTAACCAAGTTGAGAATCTACCTAATGTTGATATCCTCAAGCATCTGGAACTTCCACAATTTTCTCTTGAAGCACAAATATCACAAATACATTTTGAATTTATTACGCTTGGAATGGATAGAGCGGCGGAAGCTTTAAAAATTCACTGCAATCAAATTGATGGTGAGTTACAAAGCTTACAACAAGCTCAAGCATCTGATATGCAATCAGCACAAAACGATGGAACTCAATCATTAGCGATGAAATCAGCCCAAAATACGATTGATTATTGTAGGAGCATGAAGCCGCTAGAAGAAGAAAGTTTGGAGAGAACAGACAAATCGCTCCTTGTAGAAGAATGCTTTATTGTTGGGGCTTTGATTTTAGGGTCTGGAGCAGGTTTTTGGGGAACAATAATAGCAGGTGTTGTAGTTTTTGCTTGGCGATTTCAAACGGCAACAAATATCTTTGAACTTCTATCAAATAGAAATAAATCAGTACAAGAAATTAAAGAGCTGGAAGAGAGCGAGGAAATAACGAGCAAGGATTTGGAAATTGCTGGAAAAGAATATCAGAAAGAAATTGAGAGATTGCGAAAACTTCATCCAAGTGAATATAAATCAAAGAAAGAACGTTTGACAAAGAAGAAAGAATATCTTCAAGATGAATTGGCAAATCAACTGGCTCTTGTATTTGCATATATTAAACTCGCGAAAGATAACGTTAAAGAAGTTTTAGCTCATGATTTGCTTGACGCTTATATTGATTCATCGCGTTATATATCCGCATGTTATTTATTACTGGATCAAGTAATCACATTGTTAAATGGAGAACGCCATGTTCTAGAAACACCTTCTAGGCAAATTACTGTTTCTTGGCAAAATGAGCGATGGTGGGAAGACGATATATCAAATAAGTACAGCCCCAGAATAGAAGGACTCGCACCATTGGTAGTTCGGACTGGCATACTTCGAGAGATTAAGGGTAAAGAAAGCGGATTTGTTCTCGATCTTGATAAGTGGGGCAAATCAGAAGCAATTCACGATTTATTTACCGACAATTCGGTTGACATTCGTCTAGATGAACTACCTCTTTTATTGCAATGTCGGTCATCTGCTCAAACAAAAAATTCTGGGCATATTGCTATTTTCACCAATAGTCCAGAAACCAGACAAGCCGCAACTGCTACCCTTGAATCGATCGCACTACGCGGCATCGCCACATTCCCCGCCCGCAAACTACAAGGAATATTTATCGATCCTGTCAGTATCGGCAGTACATTCCCGTTTGGAAATCTGCCAGAAGAAATTTGCGGTAAGCACATCTACACCACTAGCGATGATATTCAAGAACAACTTCATAAATTAATTACCCATATTGAGCAAGTTATTCAAAAATATCTCAAGCGTGATTTTGAAACCATTGAAGAATACAACGCCGCCGCCGAAACAATTCAAGAAGCATATCGTTACTTGTTTATCGCAGACTTTCCTAAGAAGTTTGAAAATCGTTCCTTAGAATATCTCAATACCTTACTGGAAACAGGTGCTAAGGCTGGTATTTACGCAATTATTCACATTGATGAAACCCTCGAAAAGCCTCGCAATTTTAACTACGATTTATTCGAGGCACATTGTCAGATTTTACGCCCATCAGGAAAGTTTCATAATGGAGAACCCACATTTGTTTATGAGTTCTCTGAAGCACCAATCGTTTGTTATGCCACATTAGACAAACCACCCGAAAGCGATCGCT
>JAYTWB010000033.1:0-7703 GCA_043743655.1 Cyanobacteriota bacterium
GGCGATCGCTTCTGATCTGCCATTAATTTCTTATCAGGGCGCATTCATCAAAGACCCGAAAACTCAAAAAATAGTCGGACATTGGCCAGTTGATATTGAGCAAGCTCTCTCTTTGCTTGACGATTTGCGCGAGTTTGCGACTAACGATCAACTTTCGATTCATATCTATATAGATGACGAACTCTATGTTCGCAAAATGACCGCGCAAACAGAAGCCTATGCCGAACGCTCTCAAGTCGGTGTCAAAGTGGTTGGTGATTTGCGAGAATTTTTGACTAGCAAAAGTACCGAACATCCACCGACCAAGATTTTGGCTTTGAGTGATACAGCCGAACTGGTCACAGAAATGCTCAGAGTTCTCAAAGGTCGATATACACCACAAGACCTCTATCTCACTAAGTCCGTGGCGACATTTTTTGAAGCAACCAACCCGATCGCTAATAAAGGAACTGCCGTCAAGCATCTGGCTGAAAATATTTTAGGATTTGAGAGATCGCAAGTTTTAGCGATCGGTGATAACTTTAATGACTTAGAGATGATCGAATATGCAGGTATTGGCGTAGTAATGGGAAATGCTCCTGAAGGTTTAAAACCAACTGGAGACTGGGTTGCGCCTAATGTTGAAGATGATGGTGTTGCCGTGGCGATCGACAAATTTGTCTTGAGTAATTAATGAAGAAAACTTGGCTGAGCATTTGCTGCACATTAGCGATCGCAGGCTGCTCAAATCCTTTAACATCAGCAAGTACACCTGATCAAATTCGTTTAGGTACATTCAACCTTGAGAATTTTGATGGGCTAAACGCTAACAAAGTTGAAGCGATTAGTCAAATTATTGAGCGCAATTTTGATGCGATCGGACTAGAAGAAATTAGTCCACTTGCTGCCGAAAAACTTAAAGAGAAGCTAAATAAATCTAAACCTTGGGAATTTATTTTAGGAGAGTCTGGCAATAAGCAACGAGTCGCATTGTTCTATCGCAAAGATATAATTACTGCTCAAAAAGTAACTGAATGGCGACAGGTAAATATTACAGGAACTCTGCGATCGCCTCTAGTGACTTATGTCAAAGCAGGTAAAAACTTTGACTTCACTTTAGTTGTAATCCACCAAAAAGGTGGAGGTGGTAAAGAAGCTGATCGTATCCGCCAAAATCAAAGCGATCGCCTCCGTCAAGAGGTTGATAAATATCAAAAGAATGGCGACTCTGATCCTGATTTGATCGTGCTAGGTGATTTTAATAGTCCAACATGGGCGGAACAAAATCGCGGATTGCGTGACGCTCCACTCACATTTCTGACCAGACCGATAGAAACTGATGCCAATGAGAACTGTTTGCAAAAACGCGGTCAACCAAAAACCGCCGATGGTCGCCCTCGCTACTCCAATCGCGGTATTGGTTGTGTGATTGATCATATCGCCGTTTCTAAAGCTCCCAAAGGCGCAGAAGCAGAATATATTTCTCAATCAGCTCAGATACTTGATCCACAAAAAGATTTAGGCTTTGATAGCGATCGCGCCTATTTTGACCGAGTTTCCGATCATCTTCCTGTCAGAGCCATCTTTCGCACAAATTAAAAACCAAAAACAGAGGGTGTATTGCGCGCATAGCGGGCAATACACCCTCTGTTTTTAATATCAGTTAACTTTATCGCTATGAAGCCATTTTCTGTAAGCTTTATAGTGATTAAAAATTACCCAAATAGGATTTATTTTTCGTATCAGCATCCATCTTGACCATTCTGTAAGTCTGAGAATTGATACAATAGATGGCAACAGAATCGCTTCATGGATAGCGACTCGTAATTCATCTAATGTACCACCATCATACAGAGGCTCCCACGCAGTTTGATGAAAGTGCTTAACCTTCAATCCACTGACTCCATCTACCCATATGTCACCAATCTGGATCGGTTCCATTTGGGCGACCAAAAGATGGAATACATCATGGTGAACCATATTACAAAAAATTACAGCTCGCCGATCAGGAAGAGAACGAACGCGATCCTTTAGCACCCTCCATAGAGTTTGGGAGTACACATTCTTTGAGCTTTCCATAGTACAAGTATTGAATTTTTACTTGGAGTTGACTTGGATAAAACTCTTTTTAACAAAAGACTTGACAAAATTTTTATAACTTTTTTAAATATGAGAAATAAGCTTTAATCATTCAGATCAAGTATAGATTAACATAGAAAAAAGTCTATAGGTCAAACCGCTTAAGTATAGAGTTGCTATGATTTAGTCCTAATTACTGAATATTACTGAATTACTGACAAAAATTTAACCCCAACGCAAAACAGCTGATCCCCAGCTTAATCCAGCCCCAAAACCAGCGATCGCAATCACATGATCGGACTGGATTTTACCTGCTTGTACCCATTCGTCCAAAGCGATCGGGATTGAGGCTGCTGAAGTGTTGCCATATTTGCCCATATTGCTGACCGCTTTAGCAGGATCAATGCCAAAGCGGTTGACCACAGCATCAATAATGCGTTGGTTGGCTTGATGCAAAATCAACCAATCGAGATCATGAACTTCGAGATTGGCATAATGTAAAGATTTCTCGATTACTTCGGGTACACGCCGCACCGCAAACCGATAAACTTCTTGCCCGTTCATACTAATCGGTTCAAAGGTACTACGTCCTGAATAGTTGATGTTAAGCAGATCATTACCTTTGCCATCGCTACGCATCTCAAAGCCTAATAGATTATTTTGGCTACCCGCTTGCAAAACTACTGCACCCGCCCCATCTCCAAACAAAATACAAGTACGGCGATCTTGCCAATCCACCCAACGAGAGAGGACATCTGCACCAATCAACAAGACATTTTTATAAACTCCTGTCTGAATATATTGCGAAGCTGTGACTAAGCCAAATACAAAACCTGAACAAGCAGCTACCAAGTCAAAAGCAACCGCGCGCTCTGCTCCCAATATCTTCTGCACTCGTCCTGCTGTACCGAACAAGTCATCACCAGTCGATGTAGCCAAAATAATCAGGTCAATATCTTGCGATGTCAGTCCTGCATTGGCGATCGCCTTTTGAGCTGCTTTTGCCGCGAGGTTTGCCACCGAATCTTGCTCTCCATCGGCAATATGTCTCTCATGGATACCTGTGCGTGAGGCGATCCACTCGTCAGTGGTATCAACCATCTGCGCGAGATCGATATTGGTAAGTACGCGATCGGGGACGGCGGAACCGCTACCAATAAAACGGACTCCAAGGAAAGAAGATTCAGGATTAATCATGGGTATTTGAGCAGAACAGCTGGATAGTTTTTTTACAGCGCTGTGCGCTTAAAGCGCTTAAAGATCAAGTTGGTGGGTCATCAGGCGTGTCGTCAGCAGGAACTGATACTTGCGGTTTAATTTGACCACGAATGCGATCAAGGACTTTGTTATCAACGGCATCCTTCGCGACACGGATGGCATTGCGAATACTGACAGCATTAGAACTGCCGTGACTGATCACGCAGACTCCTGCAACTCCGAGCAACAAAGCCCCGCCATATTCATCAGCATCAATACGTTCTTTGACTTTCTTGAGATTAGGTTTCAAGATTAAGGCACCGAGCTTACCGCGCCAGCCTTTAGGTAATTCTTCTTTAAGGATTTGCATAACGACATTACCCACGCCCTCCGCAAATTTGAGAACAATATTTCCGGCAAAGCCATCACAGACAATTACGTCAAACTGACCTTTGAGAATATCGCGTCCCTCGGCATTGCCCGCAAAGGTAATTTGATTGTTTTCTTGGAGCATTTGGTGAACCCGAATCGCTAGTTCGTTGCCTTTGCAAGCTTCTTCACCAATATTTAGTAAGCCAACTTTGGGGTCTTGGATACCGATCGCGTATTTGCTATATAGCGATCCCATGATTGCAAACTGTTCTAAAAACTTGGGACGACAGTCTACATTTGCCCCAACATCGAGCAGTAACACAGGTTTATGCGGAACCTGTGTCGGAAATAATGCACCGATCGCTGGGCGATCGACACCAGGTAAGCGTCCCAACCGCAAAAGTGCAGCTGCCATCGCTGCGCCCGAATGTCCCGCCGAAATTACGGCATCGGCTTGCTTGCGCTTGACTAAATTCATGGCAACGGCGATCGAAGAGTTGGGCTTGCGGCGCAGCCCTTCGAGAGGTTCATCATCCATTTCAATGATGCCCTCTGAGGCGACGATCGCTAAGCGATCGCTTTCTTGGTAATTATGTTGCTTGAGGTAATTCGCGAGAATATCGCGATCGCCAACTAGCGCTATATCGATATTTAACTGAGTCTGAGCTAGTACTGCTCCTTCAATCACTTCGCGTGGGGCAAAGTCGCCACCCATCGCATCTACGGCAATTCTCACTATTTGCGATCCTGTTTAAGCTCTATGACTAAAACCGTAAAGAATGTATTTAAACCTTAAAGAAATTTTAACAGTTTCAGTCCCTTTCCCCATCATCAATAGCCAAAATGGCTTTGGTAAGATTTATCGCGCTTTGCGCTGACTTAAAATTTTTGCGATCGCTCTAGGGTTTGGCGATAGTATCGCTTGGCAAAATCAAGGAAGTGTTCGCCCCACTGCCCAGAATGACAATTTTAGAATTTGGGGATAGAGATAATTTTTCACTTGCTTCAATCGAGCGCAATTGCAAAACCGCAGGTGTTAGCCCATCAGCCAATATTTTTTGAGCGTCAGCACGACCTTTTGCCTCGATCCGCTTGCGATCTGCTTCTTGCGTCTCTTTTTCAATCACAAATTTCATTTGCAAATTTTCTTGCTCAGCTTTGAGTCTTTGCTGAATGGCAGCTTGTAAAGTTTCAGGTACTTTGACATTACGCAAAAGCGCTTCATCGACAATGAAGCCCAACGGTGCAAGCTGCGATCGCAATTTATCAGCAAGTTTCAAGCTAATTTCTTCGCGTTTAGTCGCATATACCGCTTCAGCAGGATATCCAGATATAATTTCGCGGGAAATCGACCGAAATCGTGAAACTAAAATTTCTCGTTCTTCAACACCAATATTTTGATAAATACTTGCCGCCTTAGCAGGATCGACACGATATTGAATGCTGATATCAATTCCGAGGGCAAGTCCTTCTTTGGAGGTTGCCGAAATTTCTTCTTTGATATCGCGCAATCTTGTCGAAAACTGCACGACATCAGCAAATGGATTGATCCCATGCACACCTGCGGGTAAAGTGCGATCGCTAACTTTGCCCTGAAAATCTTCTACGCCAACATTGCCCGCAGGAATGACGACAACGACACGCGAAATAGCCACAAAAGCGGCTAGCAAAGCAATTAAACCCGCGATCGCTTTGATTACCAGTTGAGAAATCCGATTATCAACTAATTTTTTGCTGCTGAAAAATATAACTATCGAGACCAGTGATGCGATCGCCGAAACAATAAATGACATTTTTACTCTCCCAGATTACTGGAATTAAAAATTTGGGCGGCGGTTAATGCCAAATGGGGAAAAGCGATCGAAATTAGGCGATCCATACTATGGCGATCGATTTCTACTGACAACTTAGCTGCCGTAAATCCACCGACCTGTTCATGGGTTCCTGTTGGCTGCATTTCGGCGATCACTCCTTCATATAATTCATAACGACCATGACCATCTGGATACCAATCCAAAAACTCATCAAAGGTAATGTCTCTAGTCTCGGTTAGTAATGTCGCAGTTTGGAACATAAAACCTCCTTTATCTAAATGGCATCGAATAGAGCAAACCGCCCTGTTTCCAAGTTCGATTTAAACCGCGGGGAATCTCTAAGGTGGCAAGATTGCGATTATAAATATCACTATAGTTCCCAACTTGTTTGAGAATTTGAGTTGTCCAATCTGGCGCAAGACCAAGCTCGATGCCTAATGATTCTGACATGCCGAGAAACTTGGATATTTCAGGATTTTTAGTATCTTTAAAAGTTGTGTAATTATCCATAGTAATTCCCAGTTCTTCGGCATAAAAAGTGGCATAAATAACCCAAGTCACCACATCACGCCAATGATCGTCATTCCCAACGATCGCTGGACTAAGCGGCTCCTTTGAGAAACTGACATCGAGAATTTTATGATCGACAGGACGCGGCAACTTACTTCTCCAAGCTGCTAGTTGCGATTTTTCGGAAGAGATAGCTTCGCAGTCACCTTTTGCATAAGCCTTCAAAACACTATCAGGATCAGGCAAAACCATTGTTGTAATATCGATGCTGGCTTCTTTAAAAGCAGATTCTAGATTGGAAGCATTTAGACCAGTTTCGACACAGATTTTTTTACCTGCTAAATCTTTGAGGGCGATCGCTAGTTCTTCATTAGTTCTCGGTGTTTGCTTATCAGGTTTGGCTTCAGGTGTAGCCGTTGGACTGGGCGCAGCAGAAGCGGTACTTTTGGGCGCAGATGGGCTTGCGCCAATTCTAAGCATTAGCCCTTGTCCATCAAAAAAAGTTGTCGGCGCAAAAGAAATATTCGGAATCACATCACGGGTTAATGTCCGAGTTGTGTTTCGCATCAAAATATCAACATCGCCATTTTGAACAGCGGTAAAGCGATCTTTGGTTAGCAATGGCTTAAATTCAACAGCTTTAGCATCTCCCAAAACTGCCGCCGCGATCGCTTTGCAATAGTCCACATCTAAGCCACTCCAATCACCTTTTTGATCAACATAACTAAATCCTGCTAATTTTCCATTTACACCACAGATTAACTTGCCACGAGCTTTTACCCTTTCTAAGATGCCATCTGGGTCTTTGTCTTTGGTCGTCGCTGTTGGTGTTGCGGTAGCGATTGATGTGATCGTGGGACTTGTTTTTGGTTGCTCTTGACATCCTGATAGCAAAGCCATCGTTAGGCTAGCAAAAAAGCACCATTGTCGTATTGGTGTTTGTAGAAGTCTTTTTTTAGCACTTTTCTTAGCACTTTTTTTAGCAGGTTTAGGGAAATGCTTTAGCCTTGAGATCATGTATTTAGATGTATTTGGATGTGTTTAGCGATCGGTCTATAGTTTATTCGCAGCCTCCAATATAACAGCAAGAATTACCCCGCCTTGATTAGCTCTTGCACCCAAAAGACAGCGGTGGCGCTCAAAATAGCGATCATCCATTCAATTCCAGTTAAAGGAACTGTTGCCATGAGTTCTCCAAACCAGGGTATCTGCACAAAGGCAATTTGGAATATAGCGACAAAAGATATCCCAAATAGAAGCGGCAAGTTACTGAACACACTTTGACGCGCGATCGCACAAGCATGAAAAATTTGGCTAAAACCCAGAGTCACGAATGCCATCGATCGCGCTTGAGAAAACATCGCGGCTTGACCTTGATATTTTAGCCAAAAGACTATGGAGATAGAGGTGATCGTGGCGGTGACGGCTAGCAATATGCGTAGGTAGTTGCTGGGGCGTAACATAGTCTGAAAGCGATGAGCGGGTTGAAATAGTAAGCTTTGATGTGTGGGTTCTAGAACTAATGGAAACGCCACAATCGGTGTGGCGATCGCACCGACCCAGAGCAATTGCAATGGCGGCATCGAGAACCCTGCGGCAGTATCCATTAAAGTAAGCACGGCTAAGGTGAAGGAACTTGTCGAGGTGAGTAATGCTATGCGCTGTAGTCGATCAAATATGGCGCGACCTTCGAGAATGGCGATCGCTAAATAATGAAAGTCTGCTTTTGGTAAAATCAGTCCTGAACTGTCT
>JAYTWB010000034.1:0-3501 GCA_043743655.1 Cyanobacteriota bacterium
CCCCCCCCCAACTCTAATTTTTCACTGGGAAGAGAGTAGCTATATTGTAGCGACAAATCAAAACCCAAACAGGATAAGCTATCTATCCTGTTTTTATGAGGCAAATTTAAGAATTTCTTGGGCTGTAATTGTCGGCTGTTCTAGATGCGGGACATGTCCGCTATTTTTGATCCAGATTAGTTTGTTATTGGGAATTGTTGATTGGAACTTGGTTGCGTCTTTTGTGCCGAGAATGCGATCGCGATCGCCCCAGAGGATCAATGTTTCTGGCTCCAAATATTTTAATTGGTTCGCAAATGAACCGTAGCCGCCGCTTTTGGTAAATGAGATTAAGGATTCACTCCAACGGGGCATGGCTAGATGGAGCGATGCACAAACTTCAGCATCGGCGGTGACGAAACTAGGATCAGCATAAGCTTTGAGGCTAACTTCACGGCGTACTTTGGAACTGCGTAAAAAGTTGGTGGCAATCCGATCTAAAGGCGGCACCAGAAATTTGCCTGCTACTGTGCCTTTACGCATCCCCGCGCTGCCAATCAAGATTAGTTTTTTAACGACATCGGGATAGGTGAGCGCGAAGTCGATCGCGGCGGCTCCACCCATTGATGCGCCAACTAAAATAATTGGCTTGGCGATCGCAGTTTTCCAAAAACAATAGAGATGTTCTTTGATCGATGTGGGGCTAGTCTGGGTATTGGTAAGGCGTTCGGTGAGCCCAAAACCAAATAAGTCCATCGCCCAAGTTGGATGTGCAGCGGCAAGCTGGGGCAGAAGACGGCGAAACTCTAATAGAGAGCTATCAAAGCCATGTAAAAGCAAAATTGGCATAGAGCTTGGTTTCTTCGTCAAGTCATCAGAGACATAGCTAGTTAAGATGACTTCAGCGGTAAATGAAGTTGAGACCAGACAAAATTGGATTTTATCGAGCATGGTGACCGAAGTTGACTCTGTCAGTTGCGATCGCGAAGGAGTAACTTCGATTGGTAGATTAGAAATTGATGAATCAGGGATTGGTGAATTAGACGGTGAATTAGACATTGATTAGATTAACCTCTCTGAATTTGCATTTTCACGAGGGTGGCTGCCGTAATCGTGGCATAAAAAGGCGTAAATGCTAAGAAAAACCATAAAATCCCATATAAACTTCCTTTACCTCGAAAAACTAACATAATCGCGATCGTCATAAATACTACTAAAACCACATTAATCCCAATCCACCAGAGCGATCGCCTGAATGACAACTTATCAGGACTGTGCTGAGACCTTTTCTGATCCAAATTCTGGCGCGTCCCATTCCAAATCACCAGCCATTGCAAAAGCCCTATTAAGACTCCTGCTAAAACTAGCCATAGAGAGTTAATCACCAATAGAGGGATACGCGTGATGATATTACTTTCCGAGAAAGAACCATCGATATTCATTACAAAACTGAATTGGGGAGTGTAGGCTAGACTGGTCGCGGCAAATCCGATCCAAGTCCAAGCAAAAGTACTGCTCAATATCCACCACCCAGCCGCTCTGATAAATCGCCGTAGCACTAGATATTGCATAAAGCTAACTAAGCCCCCCACGAAGATCGCTCCGCTGACAATCCCCGTTGCTACGGTACAGTTGAGATTGCCAAAACCTGTATGGCAGATACTTAATTCGATCAGGCGATCGCTTAGATAATAAATTCCGGCTAGGCAAGCCGCAATCCCAAAAATGCTGCCGATCGCTACACCGACAACTGTGGTGAGTACCCATCGCCACCAGAGACCGACAGCGGATAAAGTGCGTTGTGTTTGCATTACTGGTTTTGGCATTACTGGTCTTTTCATTACTGTAAGGCTCAATCCTGCATTACCCATAAACTTTGGATCACTAGATCACTAAACTCTAGATTAACGCTTCTGTTACGATCCTACGCAAAATTTCAGCAACTGTGGCTGCCATTTTTGCATCAATTTCTAGAGCTTCACGATCAGGATTCTTGAGATTGAGCGTAGCGCGCAAAGTGATATTCACAGAGCGGAGCTTTGGTAATGGCTGATCATGCAATGTCGCGAGGCGATCGACAAACTGAATACAAGCTGTATAGGTAAGCTCTGAGCATTTGCGTTGATCGCTATACCCAAATCCCATTTTGGAGATCACCACAGGATCGCTAATAAAATATGGCAGCCCCAAAGCCGCGATCGCCACATCAACATATCTGGCTGTGTCCTGCCCCATGGCGGTAATCAGATTGCTCAAGCTATGCCACTGCGCCGCAGGTAGGCGATTTGTGGGCGGCAGATGACGATGCCACGCTATTTGAGAAACTATTCGCGTGAGATCGTAGGCAGAAATTAAATTTTCGCCGCGATGAGGCTCCTTTGTACCATCAATAAAATCTTTGCCTGTCGCATCAAGTAAGCTCGGCGTTTCGATATAAGGAACTTCACCATAACGCCCTTGAAAAGAAAGATTTTGATTGCCTGTGATATTTTTTAGCCAAGTCTGTAAATCTAGTGGGGTTGCAAACTGCTTAAACATTGCTGCTAGAGCATTTGAACTCATGCCATCTGCTTCATCGTAGTTGCAAATACGTTGCGCCATTTCGGAGAATGTTCGTGATGCTTGCTTGCCTTGAGGGTCGGCGATCGAACAGAAGGCGATCGGTTGATTGGGTTCGGTTTGATTAGCTTTGCAGATGGTATACAACAAGGGCAAAATTTTTGTGGAACTCCAAAATTGGACATTGCGTAAAGGATTCCGACCAATCCAACGCGATAACATTTGTCCATTTACGAGGCTGCCAATGCAGATACAAGCTTCGGTAATGCTCTTGTCTAGAAACTCTAAACCAATGTCTTCGATATTAGGAATCACGCCGATCGCAGGATAAGGACGAAACCGCACCCGCACTTGAGAACCCGCCAGCATAGCCGTCTCGCCATAGGAGACTACATGCAAGCCATCAGGCTGGCTGATTAAGCGATCGGGATAGGCAGGAATATGGCTAAGTAATGGAGATGGGGCAAAGTTGCGATTTGGTAAATCTTCTATTGATCCTGCGATACAACCATAGACTCCACGATCTAGAAAGCCCAGATGATCTTCGTCTGCCTGACCCATGTTGACGAAAATACGTTGAGAATTTGTAAATTTTTGGAATAGGCGATCGCCTTCTCCTAAAACTTGTAGCAAATACTTAACGACTGCGGGAATTTGTAACAGGTCATTGGTAACTGCTTGCGA
This sequence comes from Cyanobacteriota bacterium, assembly GCA_043743655.1. GTDB lineage: Bacteria > Cyanobacteriota > Cyanobacteriia > Pseudanabaenales > Pseudanabaenaceae > Pseudanabaena. Next base: position 3,223 of record JAYTWB010000034.1, read on the forward strand.
ATTAGCGTCCAAAATCGTATCAGCGCTCAGAGCATTAGCAAACTGCACAAGGGCGGATTCAGTCAATCTGCCGTAAATACTATCAATTTCCCCGTCATATAACCCTAGTTGTTTTAAGTCTATCTGTACTTTTGTCAACTCATCTAGCGAAAGCTTTACCTCTGACCCTGCCATTTAATTCCTCTATCAAAAAAGCCCTAACCTAATATTAGTAGTTTATCGATAGTCTTGCGATCGCAATGTAAGTAACTAGGCATAAGTAACCTAAAAACCAAAAGG
>JAYTWB010000035.1:0-7362 GCA_043743655.1 Cyanobacteriota bacterium
CTAACAACTTTGTAATGAATCTAAGAACTCCACTGATGAATAGAAAGATTGACTCTACAAATCGCCCATTAAGCAGCCTCAAAAGACATTTTCTCGCCAAAACTCTACAAATTGGTAGCTTATCTAGTTTGATGCTTGTATCTTTTATGTTTTCTAGTTCTGTAGCGATCGCTGAAGAAGAACCTGAAATCGACATTACCGTAACGGGCAAAATCCTCAATCGCCCAGTCACTTCCACTAATCGCCGTGATGCAACCTTGCAGGATGGGACTCGTCCTGCTTATACGATTAATCGCCAAGAGATCGAACAGCAGGGCGCAAGAACTGCTAAGGAAGCCTTAAAATTTCTGCCTAGTATTCTTGGCGGCGGCACTGTTGGCACAGAATTTAACGCTCTCAGTGGTCAGTTTATTCGGGGTTCTAATACCAATCAAGTTCTGATTTTGCTAGATGGTCGCCCAGTAAACAATGTTGGTGGTGGCGGTTTTGACCTATCAGAAATCCCTGCCAGTATTATTGAACGGATTGAAGTGATTCCAGGGGGAGGCTCCACTCTCTACGGCTCCGATGCGATCGGCGGGATTATCAACATCATTACCACGCGCCCAACCGAAAAATTTACGGCTAATGCGAAGGTGGAGTTTGGTAGCTATGGGTTAAATGAGCAGTCATTACAACTGAGTCAGCGTGTCGGCGAATTTAGTTATTTAGTAGGATTTTCGCGCACTCAAGCCCAAAATAATTATCCTTTTACAGTTCCTGAAGCGAACTTCAGTGGTGTGAGAACCAATAATGATGCGATCGCCCAAAACACCAATATCAAATTAGAATATCAGCCTAGCGATCGCACCAAACTTTCGCTCACAGGCTTCTATCTTGCTAAAAATCAAGGTGTTCCTGGAGGTGTTCCCATTCCTAATCCTGCAAATGGGCAAGGATTTTTTAACAGTCTCACTGACAACAATCGCAAATTCACTGATCAAGTATTTCTAGATTTAGGTTTAGAGCAGAAGTTGGGCGAAGGAGACGACTCGTTATTATTAGTGAGAGCTTTTAGCGATCGCTTAAATACGCGGTTTGACAATCGCACCGCCTTTGCCAACACCCTCGCTGGTAATCCTCCTATTCTCACGAATACTGCTCAAGCTCTGCGCCGCTTTGAGACTCGCCAAAATAGCCTTGGTTTCCAAATCCAACATAATTGGAAGTTTGCACCCACCCAGATTCTCACCTATGGATTTGACTATCGCTCCACTAATGCGATCAACGAAACCACAAATCTGGCTACCAATGTGCTTACTCCTAGTTACAATGCCAACATTTCTCAAGGAGCCTTATTTGCTCAGTACAGCAACGACTTAACTGATAGATTGAACATCACCGCAGGACTGCGACAGGAGTTCAGCAGTTTAGTCAATGGTTCCCCAACCACGCCATCGGTAGGGATTAAATATGCGCTCACCGATACCACAACAGTTCGCGCCAACTATATCCGCAATTTTCGGACTCCCACGATCGCCAATTTATTTAACGCGAATCCCACTAATATCGGCAATCCTAACCTCTTACCCGAAACAGGTGACAGCTATGATATTGGACTCGATCAAAAATTAGGTGATATCGGTCTAGTCAGGCTGACATTCTTCTCGAATAACATCTCTAATCTGATTGCCTTTCAAAGAATCGCCCCAGCCGTTAATGGTATTTCTGGCACTTTTCAGAATTTAGGACAAGTAGTTACTAATGGAATTGAAGCATCATTAAATCTGCAAATTGTTCCCAATTTTTTCCTTGCAGCGAACTACACGCTTAACGATCCGCGCATCATTTCCAGCGTGAATGCTGGGGAAAATGGTAAGGAACTGCGCTTTGCAGGCGCTGACAAACTAAATATTGGTCTGTCCTACGAAAATCCGCAGGGATGGTATGCAGGATTGCTGATGAGTTCTCTCAGTGGCTTCCCCACTAACAACACTAATACAGAATTTCTCTCAGGACAGACCACCTTTGATCTGCGACTTCGCGCCCCCATCACCAAGCAAATATCGGCAACCTTTGGTATTGAGAATATCTTTGACCAACGCTTTCAGCTATTTGCAGGCTTCCCCGATGGTGGACGCACGGTTCGCGGCAGTTTAAGCTTTCAGTTTTAGTTAAGCCCTCACCCCCTCTCCCGCAGGAGAAGGAAAAGAAAATATAGGAACAATATATGAATACATTCTCTCGTCTTGTCACGCCCCTTAATCTGACAGAAATTGAATCTCTACCCAATGGCGGTCAAATTGAATATGAATTTTTTTCCACCGATCTTGATGTAACCGCTCCCTTGCTGCATTATCTCTGTCAAGAGCGTTGGCAAGACATTGGCATTGGTCACATGGTCGATGGCAGTGTCTTGGAATTGGAGTTTAATGCTCCACCGAAAATCTTTAAACTCTATGATGGCTATCTGACCGTAGTTACGGAAGGATGGCATTTACATCTCTGCATTGCCGAAAATCTAGGCGGTCCCGATCGCCGCACGCCGATTGAGCAGAGCCAAACCCGTCTAGTCAGCCGCGCCGCCCTCTATCGCCGCCTCAATCCTGAAGGTGAGCCACGCAGTTGGGGGATTCAGTTCTGGAATGGCGCAGGGGTGAAGATGATGACCTTCTTTTTGCCTAATCCTTTTATTGGTGACAATGAAGATTTGCTGTCAGAACACAAGCCCAATTTAGAAAAGTTAAAGCTGTATGAGGAGTTGAGGGAGACTTATATTTTGGGAACCAAAGAACTTCCTTACGATCGCAATCCTCTCAACAAGAAATATATTTCGGTGTGCCGCTCTAGTCGTTGCTTACCATCGCGAAACTATCAGCCCATCTATGAGGCTTTGCAATCAGCCATTAAAGACGCGAATTTAGAAGATGTGGAAGTCTGTGTTTCTGGCTGTTTGGAAGTTTGTAAAATGGGACCTGTGGTTTTTTATTCAGGCGATCGCACTTGGTACAGCAGAGTGACCCCTGAAACCGCTAAACAAATCGTACAGGAGCATCTAGTCGAGGGTGTACCCATCGCTAAGCACGTTTATCCATAGTACCAATTCAGGAAAGTGCGATCGCACTTTTCTAAATTCAAACCATCCAAAAAATGTTAAAAAGATTTATGCGTAAATTTGGCTTGCGGTTACTCTGCTTAGGGCTTGCAGTCATAGGAACTGGTTGCGCGATCGCCCTTAATTCTCCTAGCAATGCCCCAGTTGCTAATAGCCCTAACGCATCCACAGACTGCATCGCCAAATTTGAAAGCGATCGCGATTATTTTCCTGTTAAGACCAAGATTAAACACGCGATCGGTTTCGATGTGTCCTACCATCAGCATTACAAAATCATCACCGTCAAACAACCTTGGAAAAACGCTAATCAAGTATTTCGCTATGTGCTGGTGCAATGCGGCGCACCGATTCCTGATGGATTTAGTGCTGACCAAATCATCCAAGTCCCCGTACCCTCGATCGCCATTCTCTCCACCACCCATCTCGCCCACTTAGAGAAACTAGAATTACTTGATCGACTTGTAGCCATGAGTAGTCTCGATCTGGTCTATGGTCAAGAGACTCAAACTAAGCTCAAAAGCCAAGCAGTGCAAGATTTAGGACAAGGCAGCACGATTAATATCGAAAAAATATTAGCCATCAGTCCCGCCCTCGTCACCACCTTCGGCACGGGCAGCCCTGAGCGCGATCGCCATCCTAAACTTCTAGAAGCAGGGCTGAAGGTGGGCCTGAATGCTGAATATATGGAATCTAGTCCCCTTGGACAGGCAGAATGGATTAAATTTACGGCTCTATTTTTTAATCGGGAGGAACGCGCCAATCAAGTTTTTGATGCAATGGAATCTCGCTATGAAAAGGTGGCGGCGATCGCTAGGTCTGCTCAAACTAAACCAACGGTAGTCACAGGATTTCACCGTAATGGTACTTGGTATATGGCAGGCGGCAAAAGCTATATGGCTAAGTACTTGAAGGATGCAGGAGCCGAATATCTCTGGGCTGACGATCCTAGCTCTGGCAGCAATCCCCTTAGTTTTGAAGAGGTCTATCGGCGTGGGCGATCGGCAGACTTTTGGCTCAATGGCAGTCAAGATTGGAAACAGAAAGAAGACATTCCCAAATCAGATGTGCGTTATCGAGATTTTCAAGCATGGCAAACTGGACAGATGTATAGCGCCAACGCCCGAATTAGTCCCACAGGCGGGAATGACTATTGGCAAAGTGGAATTGCCAATCCTGATGTGATCCTAGCCGATCTCGTCAAAATCTTCCATCCTGAACTCATGCCAGAACATCAACTTTTCTATTATCAAAAAATTGCTCCGTGATTCCTTTAGCAGAGATAGGCGGCGCGATGCACCACCTATTTCTGTCCCCTTACCTAAACTATATGGATTACCCATTGAAATATTCTCTAAAAGAGAATCGGATTGCTCTAATTTTTCTCGCACTTGTAATTAGTCTCGGCTTGAGCGCGATCGCCAGTTTAGTCATCGGCTCCGTATGGATTCCCATTCCCGATCTCATCAAAATCATGTTTCATCAATCCTCTGAGAAAGGCTTGGCACAGATTTTTTGGCAATTTCGCTTGCCTAAAGCCCTCACGGCGATTTTTTGTGGTGCGGCTCTAGCCGTCAGTGGTTTACAAATGCAAGTTCTCTTTAGTAATCCTTTAGCGGGTCCTTTTGTATTAGGAGTTAGCTCTGGAGCCAGTTTAGGTGTTGCGATCGCCATCCTCGCCACAGAAGCTTTAGGACAAGTCAGTGCCGTATTAGGAAGTGAATCAACCCTAATCGCTGCTTGTATTGGCGCGGCTTTCTCGATGGGACTGGTGGCGATCGCTTCTAAATTTGTCCAAAATTCGACAACTCTTTTGGTTTTGGGTTTAATGCTGGGCTATGGTGTGGGCGCGGTAGTAAATATTTTGTTGTATTTTAGTTCGCCTGAACGGGTGCAATCTTACATCAACTGGACTTTCGGAAGCTTCGCAGGTGTAACAGTGGCACGATTACCTCTGTTATGTGGAGCGATTTCACTCGGATTATTACTAGCGATCGCCGCCATCAAGCCTCTAAATACAATGCTCCTCGGCGAAATGCAAGCCCGCAGCCTCGGCACACAAATTTCTAAATTGAGATTAGGAATTGTGATCAATGTCGCTCTACTCGCAGGAACCGTCACCGCCTTCTGTGGACCGATCGCCTTTCTCGGTGTTGCAGTTCCCCACCTCTGTCGCGCCCTATTTCGCTCCACTGATTGCCGCATTATTCTCCCCGCCACGATCCTAGTCGGTGCAAATTTAGCGATTGTTGCTGATTTAGTCACGCAATTACCCAATAAAACTTTGTTACCTCTCAACTCAGTAACTTCTCTCTTAGGTGCGCCGATTGTGGTTTGGACAATTTTAAGAAGGCGATGAATAAGCTGAATAGATATTACAAAGAAAGATTAAGGCAGATCAGATTCACTTATCCATTGCTATTACGGGTGGCTTAGCTTTCGCTATCACGCCAGTTTTCGATTTGTAGATTGGGTATTCTTTCAAACTCTCGTACTGATTCACCTTTCACAAAATCACTGACTACACAAGTATCAAGCAGGTATCACATAAACTTAAATTATTATTTCTTGAGGTGGGACTAGCTCATCTCGATAGGACTCGAAAGCAATAAAATCTGAGATACCATGATGTTGCAGGATTATGTCCGACCAATCTCTAATTTTATTTTCTAAAAATGTAACAAATACAACGCTCTCGTGAATGCCTTGGGGTACTTCAGAAAGCGCAATTTGTCCTTCTTTATAAATTCCTTGAACAGTTTTTAGCATAATCACTTTCCAAATAATTACTTAGTTAACATCAGTTTGGCAAAGGCTTAGATAAATTGTAGCGCAACGATCTAGGCTGAGTCCAGCGCAAAAGAAAGTTGCAATCAATGCATGACGTGTAATTTTTCGGCGCGGTTTAGTTGCCGTAATCCTTTAAGTTATTTTTTGGATGCAACTTGACCAATATTTTTGATGGACTAACAGAATGCATGATCTTGGTGAAGTGCTAGTGCTAATACATAGGCTAGAACTGCACCCGTGTGACGACGAACTATAGAGTGATTAGCATATAATGATATTAAATTTTGTAAAAATTTCAACATATCCATGACCATTACTATTGCACCTGAAACCGTAACTGTTAAGTACGAAATTAAGGACATTTCTCTTGCGCCTCTAGGCAAACAACGCATTGAATGGGCTAGCCGTGAAATGCCCGTATTGCGTCAAATCCGCGATCGCTTTGCAGCAGAAAAGCCTCTGGCAGGTATTCGTATCGCCGCTTGCTGCCACGTCACCACTGAGACTGCAAACCTCGCGATCGCGCTGAAAGCGGCTGGAGCCGATGCCGTACTAATCGCTAGCAACCCACTCTCGACCCAAGATGACGTAGCCGCTTCATTGGTTTACGATCATGGGATTTCGGTATATGCGATCAAAGGCGAAGACAATGCCACATATCATCGTCATGTTGAAATGGCGCTTGCCCACCGTCCGCACATCATTGTTGATGATGGCAGTGATGTAACTACTAACTTGGTGCTGCACCACGCCGATCAAATTTCGGAGATCATCGGTACAACCGAAGAAACCACCACAGGCATCGTTCGCCTCAATGCGATGTTCCGTGATGGCAAGTTGACTTTCCCTGCGATCGCCGTTAATGATGCCGAAACTAAGCACTTCTTTGACAACCGTTACGGCACAGGTCAATCCACCCTCGATGGCATCATCCGTGCTACCAATATCTTGCTCGCTGGCAAAGTAATTGTCGTGGCTGGCTATGGCTGGTGTGGTAAGGGCGTTGCTCTTCGCGCTCGCGGCATGGGCGCAAATGTTGTGGTTACGGAAATCAATCCTGTCGCCGCCATCGAAGCCGCCATGGATGGTTTCAGTGTGATGACTATGGACGAAGCCGCTAAGATTGGCGATATCTTCATCACCGTGACAGGCAACAAGCATGTCATTCGCCGCGAACATTTTGAAACCATGAAAGATGGGGCGATCGTGGCTAACTCTGGTCACTTCGATCTAGAAATTGATCTCGTATCTCTTAACGATCTTAGCGAATCCGCTAGTTTTGTTCGCAACTTCACTCAAGAGTATCAACTCAAGACTGGCAAATCGATCATCGTCATCGGCGAAGGTCGCTTAGTCAACCTTGCGGCGGCTGAAGGTCATCCCGCTAGCGTCATGGACATGAGCTTCGCCAATCAAGCGCTTGCCTGTGAATTTCTAGTTAAGAATAAAGGTAACTTACCTGCGGGTGTTGTGCCGATTCC
>JAYTWB010000036.1:0-3540 GCA_043743655.1 Cyanobacteriota bacterium
ATGAATAGCGATCGCACATTGATCGGCGATCGCTTTAACTAGCGATAGTTCATTCTCAGACCAGATTCGGGCGCGATCGCACTGATATAGATTAATCCCGCCGAAATAAGTTTTTTGATAAACAAGCGAGGTCATCAAAAGAGAATGGATACTATATGCTTCTGCTAACTCTCTTAGTTCTTCTGGTAAATCTTGGCTAACTTGATGGACAAAGATTTGCTTTCCTTGCTTCAGATCATTGTGATAATACTGATAAAAATCACAAGATAGACCAATTACTGATTCTCTGTGATCAAAGTTGTTTTTACTGGTGTAACAAACTCGCATTCGCTTCAAAGTATCTGGCTGAAAGATCAGACAATGACTTACATTTAAAGCTTCATGTAACAAGTCCGCAGTTGTTTGCAGGACATCTTCTAAAACTAGAGTTTCTCTCATCGCTTGGACGATACGGTTAATAATTGTCTCGCGCCATGCTTGCTGTTCGATTTTGGCGATCGCCACTTTTTGTTCTTGACGCAATCTAAACTCTTGGAGGGCGCGCTCTAAAACACTGGGCAGCCGAAATAAGCGATCCTTTAAGACGTAATCGGTCATCCCAGCTTTGATGCATTCCACTGCCGCCTCTTCACCCAAACTCCCTGTGATTAAGATAAAAGGGATATCGTGTCCTGATTGTTTTAAAAAGTCAAAAGCTTGCAAGCCATTAAAACTTGGCAGTCGGTAATCAGACAAAACCACATCATAGGCTTTTTCTTGCAAATATCGCTGACATTCGAGCGCTGTCGTTGCAAGGTCGTAGGTAAAAGATATGTCTGATGATTCTAGAGCAAGTATAGTTAGTTCGACATCGGCAGCAACATCTTCGATGATCAAAATATTCAGCGATCGCCATGATCGTTGATCTTTTGACTCATCAAATTCCTCAGGCTCCGATATTGATCTGCTCATAGAGAAAAGTATATCTGAAAGAATATTTAAATTGTTACTACTTAATCAGGGGATGGCAACTGATTTAACATCATCCAGTAAAGTCCAACTTGACGAGACACCTCAACAAACTGCTGGAAGTCTAAAGGTTTGACAATATAGCTGTTAACACCCAGATCATAACAAGCTTTTAAATCACGATTTTCGGCTGATGAGGTCATCACCACCACAATAAGATTGCGAGTGCGATCAGAACGCCTAATTGTTTCTAATACTTGTATACCATCAATTTTTGGTAGTTTTAAATCTAAAAGTATTAGTCGAGGTAATGGTTGGGTTGGTGGCTGTCCATCTCGACCAAGTAAATAATGAATAGCCTGTTCTCCATCTGAGACAATATCTATGTGGTTGACAAAGTTATAGCTGTCTAGAGCTAGTTGGATTAGCTCGACATCATTAGGATCATCCTCGACTAACAAAATTTTGGTTGAGTCCATATATTTGTAAACGTATCTATAAACTTTTAAATTATTTACCTAACTAGCAGGTGTCAAGAGATGTTTAAAAGTGCGCTTTGTGGCACTTTTAAACATCTCTTTGGGTTTTATATCCGCGCTGAGCGCTGTAATTTTAAAATTTTTTTCATATTTTCAAAAAGAAGGTTGCGCCTAGATCAGGATATCCTTCAGCCCAAATCGAGCCACCATGGCGTTGAATAATCCGTTGCACGATCGCTAAACCAATGCCAGTACCCTCAAATTCTTTTTCATTATGCAATCTCTGAAAAGCTCCAAAGAGTTTATCAGCATATTCCATCTGAAAACCCACACCATTGTCTTTAATTCTAATCGTATGATCGGGCAGACTGTCGATTTGGATACAAGGTTGCAACTGGTTGCGACTAAATTTCATGGCATTGGCGATCAGGTTATTAAAAACTTGTTGCAAAAGTATGCGATCGCCCATAACAGTCGGTAAGTCGCCGATCGTAAATTCTACTAAGCGGTTATGGTGGGGATCAGCACGAATAATCTCGATCGCTTCATTTACAAGTTCGCGAATCGATACAGGTTGCAACTCTAGCGATCGCCGTCCATAACGAGAGAGCGTCAGCAAGCCATCGATCAAGTGACCCATTTTTTGGCTACTGCGCTCAATCACTTCCAAGTAGTGAGAGACTTTGGAGTCATTCAACGCTTCGTGCTTTTTGAGACGTTGTTGCAAAGCATTTACAAATCCATTCATGTGGCGTAAAGGCGCGCGCAGATCATGAGAGACCGAATAGGAAAAAGATTCTAACTCGCGATTAGTATTCTCCAATTGACGTGATGTTTGCAAAATTTTGGCTTCGGCAAGTTTGCGATCGCTAATGTCAGTTACTCTAACTAAGTTGATGGTGCGTCCAGCGATCGTAATTGGTTTAGCAGCAAGATTACCCCAAAAATATCGACCTTGATAGGTAACATATTCAACTTCGCGACTCCAAAATCCTTGGGTTTCAATATCTGAGCTAATAGTCGCAAGTTCTTGATCAGAAAACTGATATCGCTGGAGAACATGTCCTTCGATATTGATTAGTTCAGACTTGTCAGCCGCTTCAAAAAGTTGCACTGCTTGACGGTTACAGTCAACCGTCAATAATGTTTGCGAGTTAACCAAAAATAGCGCGTCAGTGGACTCATTAAAAATAGCTTCGCGTAGATCATGACTACGGTTTAATTCTGCTTCAGCGAGCTGGAGATCGATAACTAGATTTTGGAGTTTATGATTGGATTCTTGCAGGTCACTAATATCATTGGCGATCGCATCTAGACGGACAAAAAGACCTGAGGCATCTTTTGATGCTTTAAATCTAGCTGAGAACCAACGCATTTCTCCATTAGGCTGACAGATACGATAGGTGGTTTGGGATGAACCTAACGCTTTTGCTTGCGAGATCGACTCTTGTATCTGCGACCGATCATCAGTAGCGATCGCCTCAAACCAGAGATGTTTATTGGCAATTAACTCAGCAGAGGAGTGTTGATAAACTCTCGTAGCCGCAGCGTTGAAATAGATCGGTGCGAGACTCGGCAAAGCTAGCGACCAGATCACATCATCAAGGTTATTTGTGATCTGATCGCCCAGAAGGTCATGATCATAGATAAAGGCTTGAACATCACTCATTGAGATAGTCGCTTCACGCGAAAGTTATTTAGAATCAAGAGAAGCGCTAAGCGCTTCTCTTGATTCTAAATAACTTTAAGCGCTAACAAACTGTTTCTCAATTAATCTGGTTAGGCTATTTGTCCAATGTTGCGCTAAGTCCAAAGTTTCTGCTTCGACCATTACCCGCATCAAAGGCTCTGTGCCAGATGCACGCACCAAAACTCGACCCCGATCGCCTAAATCTTGTTCGGCTAAAGCGATCGCTTGCACTAGCGCATCGCAAGATTGCCAATTGCGGCGCAGCTCCCGATCTTCCACACGAACATTTTTGAGCAGCTGCGGAAAAGGCTGAAAACTCTGATCCATCAGTTCGGCGAGGGGGGCTTTTTGCTTAGCAAGTGCTGCGAGATGCAGCGCCGCGAGCAAACCGTCACCACTGACAGCATAGTGACGACAGAGTAC
>JAYTWB010000037.1:0-2600 GCA_043743655.1 Cyanobacteriota bacterium
GAAGAGATCAGGCGATCGCCTGATCTCTTCCCCTTTTGTATTTATAGCTGTTTTTGAATCTACCTTCAGTGGTATGGCGCATTAAAAAATATGAAGTAATATTAAGAGAGACAAAGATTTCTAACTTTTACTTCACAGTTAAACCACAAGGAGAATATTGAAATGGAAAACACTACAGACCCTAAATTTGGTTTTAACAATTTCGCTGAGACATGGAATGGTCGTCTCGCAATGCTAGGATTCGTCATCGGTCTAGGAACTGAATTCATTACTGGTCATGGCATTCTTTCTCAAATCGGCTTGATGTAGTTTTTGATATCAGCCAGACATAACAAAAGGGTCGCTTTGCGACCCTTTTGTTATGTCTGGGCTTGAGATTGTAGATATTCTAAAATCTTTTCAAAGAGTCCCACAACTGCTTCTTCTCCATTGTCGCTAATAAAGACATCAAAATTTGGGTGCGAATTTGCCTCAATCAGCCAATAATCTTGGCGATCGTCTAGAGCTATATCGAGACCAACATAGACAATCGGCATCTTCTGGAAAATTGGTCTGATAAATTCGTTGATCGCTTCAATAATTTGGCGATCGCTTACTTGTTTGGCGATCGCGCCTTTCCAATGTAAAGGGCTGAGATTGCCTGTGAACTCTGCTTGCGAAATATCTTTTTCGTACAAGATTATTTGCTCTTGATTTAAACAGACGCAACGGTACTCCTTGACGATATTAATTGGTTCTTGCGCTAGAGCAATGTAGTCATAGTTTTTAAAGTTGACATTAAATATAGTATCTATCGCATTTTGTACTTGTTGTAGATCGCAGCATTTAAAAACATTGTTACCACCTGATCCGCGGTTTCTTTTAACAATAACTGGCAAATTAAAATCTCTTTGAATTTCTGTAATGATTTCGCTAACATTAGAAAATTCCAAATATTCTATATATTTTTCATCGCAATAAGGAGAAATAAAAGAGCGTGTATGCGGCATCTGAACCACATCTTGAAAGACTTGATAAAAATATTGCTTATCCTTAAAAATTTCGGCGATCGATTGTGAAATTAAAGGTGTTGAGTAATTTGTGAAGTAATGTTCACGAATATTATGGCGATCGCTGATTTTAACTTTGACTAGATTTTGATTGTGATGCAAAATCTCATATTCAAGAGATAGATTTTTACAGGCTTGAAGCAATATCTTAATATTTGTCAGCATAGACATCACCTGTTTGGAGTTATTAAAATATAATTAAGTAATATAGACTAATTTAATTGCTAAGTATTAGGGAGTTTCTCTATGCTAGAGAAAATTTGGCAGTTACTCGAAACAAATGGTTTTATTCCTCATGGACACTGCTATCTCTGGCAGACAAATTTAGTGGGGTTGCATGTTTTAGCAGATGGATTGACTGCGATCGCCTACTTCTCTATTCCGATCATGTTGTTCTATTTTGTGCGTAACCGCCATGAGGTAAAAACATTTAACAAAGTATATTTACTGTTTGGGGCTTTTATCATTGCTTGTGGCATAACCCATGTCATGGAGATTTGGACGCTTTGGTATCCTGTCTATTGGGTATCAGGATTATTAAAAGCAATTACAGCAATTATCTCTATGTATACTGCATTTGAGCTAGTTTCTATAATTCCCGTCGCACTAGCAATGCCAAGTGCTGAGCAACTTATCCAAGTCAATCAAGCTTTAGAAACCGAAATTCTAGAACGCCGTAGTACCGAAATTGCTCTAAGAGAAAGTGAAAAACGCTATCAAAGTCTAGTTTTAGAGTTAGAAGAAAGGGTCAAAAAAAGAACTTCACAACTAGCTCTTCAAAATATGTCACTGGAGACGGCAAGACGTGAATCTGAACTTGCTAATCGAGCAAAAAGCGACTTCTTGGCAATGGTCAGCCATGAAATTCGTACGCCAATGAACGGAATAATTGGGATGACAAATCTACTGCTAGATACATATCTAAGCAATAAGCAGCATAACTTCGCGACAATTGTGCGTAATAGTGGAGAAGAGCTTTTAAAGATTATTAATGACATTTTAGATTTTTCTAAAATAGAGTCAGGAAAATTAGATTTAGAACAGCATCCATTTGATTTGCGAAGTTGTGTTAAAGAAGTACTGATATTACTAAATGTCAAAGCAGAAGAGAAAAATGTTGATCTAAGTTATGACATTGAGTCTATTGTGCCGACAATGATTGTTGGTGATGTAACTCGCCTTCGCCAAATTTTGATCAATTTAATTGGTAATGCGATCAAGTTCACTCAAAAAGGTGAAGTACATCTGAGTATAACTGCATCTGCTTTAATAAATGCCCCATCGATTAATGAAGATTCTGAGACAAGTATTGAAGATATATCTAAAGATAAAAAGTATGAACTTTTATTTTTAATTCGTGATTCAGGTATTGGTATCCCTCCAGATCGGATAGCTCATTTATTTCAAGCTTTTACTCAGGTAGATGCTTCTACAACCCGCAACTATGGTGGTACAGGGCTAGGGCTTGTCATTTGTAAGCAACTTACAAATCTCATGGGTGGGACAATTTGGGTAGAGAGTTTTGGGAATGTGGGTGGTAGTGCGCCGCCT
>JAYTWB010000038.1:0-10899 GCA_043743655.1 Cyanobacteriota bacterium
CGGTGAAATCGGCGTTAAAGTAGCTTTGCTAGTGATTAGTTCTAGTTCGGGTGGACTAAATGGATCATTGGTAACCCGCAAGTTTTCGGCTGTCCAAGCATCGCCATTGATAATTAAGCGATCAGCAATAAATCCAAAGCGACGTACCTGACCATCAGCAGAGTCACTTTTTCCTGTTGCCGAAATAATGATTGAGTTGCTAGCAACTTCAGAAGGCGATCGGGATACTTCAGAGTTAACTAAAGTACCGAGGTCAACGGAACCCGAAGCTCTGATCAGTTCGCCTTTAACATCACCATAGTTATAGGTAAGCTTTGAGCCTTGTATTTTTTGATCACCACGCGTAAAAAATACATTACCTTCCGCAACAACTTCTTGAGTTTTTGTATTCAGCTGCACCCGATCAGCCTTTAGTTCCGACTTTTTGTACCTGATTAAAACATTGCCTTCAGCCACAAATATCTGCGTGTTGATGTCATATTCTTGGCGATCGCTAACTACCTTCAGCAAGTTACGCAACAGCGGCGCTAACTCCGATAGAACTGGTTTGATATCTTGCGGATCGCCATTAGGCTTTGGTGACGGCAAAATCACGCGCGGCTTATCGTTCGGCTTGGGCTTGGGCAGGCTATCTGGTTTGACAGGGCCCACTTGCGCCACCAATGGCACAACTAATGACGATTTAACCAGTTGACGCGCGATCGCATCAGGATCAGGTAATGCTTCTAAAAAAAGCTGTAACTGCGATCGCACCTCAATCGGCAACGATTGATTAGAGCGATCTTGCCGTACCTCTGCTCTTATCTCTGCATAGTTGCGAGGAGACATGCGCGGCGACAGTTGTGATGAAGGTGGTGGTAAAAATTCCATACACAACCAAGTCTACAAGATTTTTTGCTTAGTTGCGAATTTGCACAGGCATCAGCAGATAAGTCATTTTGGTTGCTCCAATCGGTACAAGCACGGCTGGGCTGGTCGGATTATTTAGCTGGATTTGAATCTCATTACTAGGCAACGCTTTTAAGCCATCAAGCAAATATTTGACATTGAAGGCAATTTCGACATCTTCGCCTGAGATTTGAGCAGGTAGAGACTCACGTCCTGCGGCGACATCAGGCGCTTCCACTGATAACGAAATTTCTTGTCCTGTCGAGTCAACAGTGATTTTGACGATATTGTTTTTTTGGTCAGCAAGGACAGCAATACGTTCTAGTGCTGATAAGAACAACTTGCGCTCTAAGGTAACTTTACGCTCAAATTGACTGGGGATCAACTGGCGATAATTGGGATAAGTACCATCTAACAACCGTGAAATCAAGATTTGATTAGCACTTTGGAAAATCATATTAGCGCGATCAAACTTAACCGCGATCGCCCCTTCTGTTTGTTGATTGAGCATTCTTTCCAGTTCACGCAAGGCTCGGGCGGGGATGGTTACTTCCAGATTAGTCGCGACTGTATCCCCCGTCACAGGTGGCTCATCAGCATCGAGAAAGCCTGTTTGCACCACCGACAAACGATGACCATCGGTCGCCGCAAACTCTAAGCGATCAGCAGTAGCCGTGAGATGTACGCCCGTAAGTACCCGCTTGGTTTCATCAGCCGAAGTCGCAAACAAAGTCGCAGCGAGTCCGTTCAACATCGACTCGACTGGCAAGTAGGTAGTTTCGCCATCTTCACCAATTTTGGGCAACTCAGGAAACTCCTCAACAGGCAAACCATGCATCTGATAGCGCCCCGAACCACAAACAATCGACACCATCGTGTTATCGGCATCTACGTTGATGGTGATGTCTTCATCAGGCAACCGTGAAACGATGTCATTGAGCAACTTTGCGGGCAGTGTAATCGATCCCGACTCGACTACTTGAGCCGCAAAAGAAACTTGAATGCCAAGATTGAGATCAAACGCAGTCATGCCGAGGCTTTGGCTAGTGCTATCCGCATCTAGTCGGATATTTGCCAAAATCGGGTGTGTAGGACGAGAGGCGACAGCGCGACCGACAAGGGCAAGGTTGGCAGCAAGTTGGTTTTGAGGGCAGACTAATCGCATAGTTTGAAAAAATGCTTTTTGAGCTAGGTGGTGAGGGGTGATTTAGGAAAAGATGTTTAAAATTTGATTTGCTTTTTGATTTACTTTTTTCCGATTTTGCAAATTTTTCAAAAAGTCGTTCAAAAAATTTTTTCTGAAGTTTTTACCAAAAGTTTAAAAAACGCACAATTTGCGAAAGCTTTTTACTTTTTTTGATTTTTGATTTTTGTTTATTTTTGATTTGTGGATGCTCATCATACCATCGCGAGAATTTTTTAGATTGCCAAAATCAGAATTATTTTTAATTATTTTCTTCATTTTTTTTTTCGTCTTACCTATTAATTAATATTAAATACTTAATAAATCTTAGATAGTAGTAGTAGGGGCTGTGGAAAATGTGGATAACTTTAGTAAAAGTATATTCAATCAGGCTTCTAGCGTTTTTTGCCTGTGGATAAACCTGTGGATAAAATGGCTAGTTTTCCACAGAGTATAAATACCTATTAAAAGTTATCCACATTTCCCCCAAAGTTATCCCCAGATATTGCCTACTTATCCACAGAAATTTATGAGTTATCCACAGGTTTTCCACAGGCAAAATGAGAATATGTTGATTTGTTGACAAAAAAATGGAAATTTCTCGCACAAAAAAGTCATGTATTTTTTAGATGTGAAATTTAGCGGTAAACCTATAAAAGTGAATATAGTAATTGAAAGATTAATCGAAAAAATGCCATGATCGCGATCGCCGCAAATCCTGTAATTCCACAATATTGAGCAATCTCTATCCATTGTGGAAAGCTTTGGAATGCCGCTAGTTTGGCAAAAACTTGGACTGCCCAGACAACCAGAAAGCTAACGCTGACAAATGCCGACAAGTCTTTGTTGTCAAAGATCGTACTGACTCTGAGAAAAATTATGCCTAGCATGATGATCGCAAAAGTAATTAAACTCGCTGGAGTTCCGATTAAGGATATGCCGACTGTTGTTTGCCATAGCAGCATCGCTTCGACTCCGAGCAGAAAGGTCGCCATGAACTGCGTGACAATTGGGGCTGAGAGTAGCCAAGGTGTTTTGTTGGCGATCGCAGGTTTTTTGATTGCAGGTGAAAAAGTCGGCAGGGGGGCAGGGACTTGGATGTTGGTCTGATGCGTTGATGCTGATGATGTTTTAGAATTGAGAGCCTGAAGGACTTTTGCTGCTGAAGTAAAGCGATCGCTAGGTGCTGTTTCTAACATCTTGTGCAGAACTTGATCAAAGCTAGGACTGAGCTTTACAAAGCGATCCCATTGCCATTTATTATGATTCCCATCAAATAATTCTTCAGGCTCTTTGCCAGTTAGCAAATATAAACAAGTGACTGCAAAAGCATATAAGTCAGTAGCTGGGAATACTGTGTCGCCGCGCATTTGTTCGGGTGCGCCATACCCAGGGGTGAAGATGCCCGTAGATTTTTGACCCTGAACTACGCCTGCAACTTGCTTGACTGCGCCAAAATCTAACAAAAAATAAGTCTGATCGGACTTGCGTACCATGATGTTTGCAGGCTTGATATCACGATGGATCGAGCCTTTGTCATGAATAAATGTCAAGACAGGTAGCAGACTATTGATAATTTCTAAAACATCGGTTTCGGCGATCGCGCCATGTTGTTCGATTAGTTGCTCTAGCGTAAACCCATCGACAAATTCTTGGACTAAAAAGAAAAATTCATCATTACCCGCTTGCACTTCAAAATAAGCCAGCAAATCAGGAATCTGTGGATGTGTCCCTAAGTCTTCTAAGACTGTTGCTTCACGCTCAAACATCTGCTTGGCAATATCCATCTGCGAACTGGTTAGCCCAATTGGTTGCAATAACTTGACCACGCAGCGTTTCATCGCAGGTGTATAGCGATCGCGAGCCAGAAAAGTTGCCCCAAAACCACCTCTAGCGATCGGTTTCTCGACAATGTATCGCCCACTCAGTAATAGGGGCATCCCACAACTCGTGCAGAACTTTTGCGCGATCGTTTTGACTGTATTGCCGCTATCGAGGTCAGCAAAAGAGTTTAAAGGCTTCAGACAATTCGGGCGTGTGCAGTAAATATCCACTGTTCAACCGTATGCGTAAACATTTTTGGCATACTGTATTAGAGTCTACCTAAGTTTTTCGATCCTGCGCCCATGAGTTCCAATTTTTTAAATCACCTCAATCCTGCTCAACAAAAAGCCGCTAGCCATCTCTATGGTCCGATGCTCGTGGTTGCAGGTGCAGGATCGGGGAAAACACGGACATTGACTTATCGAATTGCCAACTTAATGCTCAATCACGGTGTCGCGCCTGAGCAGATATTAGCGGTAACTTTTACAAATAAAGCGGGCAAGGAGATGAATGAGCGCATCCAGTCGCTCTTAACTCAAGAAGTTGCTCAAAGAGAATTAGGAAAACCATTAACCGAAATTACGGAATGGGAACAGGATAAGCTCCGCCGAAAAGTTTATAAGCAATATCTCAATAGCTATGCTCAAGATGGATTATGGATGGGAACTTTCCATAGTATGTGTTGTCGGATTTTGCGCCTAGATATTGATAAGTATAAAGATAGTAATGGGAGAACTTGGGGCAAGAATTTTTCGATTTTTGATGACTCTGACGCACAATCATTGGTTAAAGATATTGTCGTTAATCAACTTAATCTTGATGACAAAAAGTTTGAGCCGAAGTCTGTCCGCTTTGCGATCGGCAATGCCAAAAACAAAGGCTGGACTCCAGAAGAGTACGAAGCTCAGAGCGATGATTCGTCATTTCGTAAACGCGCGATCGCCCAAGTTTATAACCTTTATCAAAATCAACTAGCCACAAACAATGCCCTAGATTTTGATGACTTAATCTTCTTGCCAGTGCGTTTATTTCAACAAAACCCTGAAGTTCTAAATTATTGGCACGATCGCTTTAAACATATTCTTGTTGATGAATATCAAGATACTAATCGCACTCAATATGATTTGATTCGGTTGTTAGCAACTAATGACACTAAGCAAACTTGGCAAGATCGTTCCATTTTTGTAGTTGGTGATGCTGACCAATCAATTTATAGTTTCCGTTCAGCCGATTTCACGATCTTAATGGAATTTCAAGAATCATTTGGCGATCGCTTGCCAGATGCTCATACAGGCTCAATGATCAAGCTGGAAGAGAACTATCGCTCAGTCGCCAATATTCTCGAAATTGCCAACCAATTGATTGACAATAACACGCAGCGCATTGATAAGGTTCTCAAAGCAACTCGACCAGATGGTGACTTGATCGAGTTATATCGCGCTGAAGATGAAGTTGATGAAGCACAGTTTGTGATTGAACAAATTCGGCGAGTCAAGTCTAAAAATCCAGTCACTAATCTTGGCGATTTTGCGATCCTCTATCGTACTAATGCCCAATCTCGACCATTTGAAGACATGCTGGTGCGTTGGAATATTCCTTACAAAGTTGTCGGTGGGATGCGGTTCTACGATCGCAAAGAAATTAAAGATACGCTCTCTTATTTGCGTTTGCTCTCCAACCCATCGGATACAATTGGCTTGATGCGAATCATTAATGTTCCTAAACGCAGCATCGGCAAAGCAACTCTCGACAAGCTCCAACAAGCTGCCCAAGAACTCAGTGTGCCGATTTGGGAAATCATCAGCGATGAAGCGACCGTCAAAACTCTCGCAGGGCGATCGGCGAAGGGCGTGATCTCATTTGTGGAACTAATGCAGAAGTGGCAAGAAAAAGTTGCGGTCACTCCTGCTGCGGAAATTATTCAAGGCATACTGGCTGAATCTGGCTATGTCGATGAACTGAAAGCGCAATCCAATGATGAAGCGAACGATCGCATTGCCAACTTGCAAGAACTCTACAACGCGGCTATCCAATTCGCTGAAGAGAATGAAAATGCTTCCCTTGATGCTTTCTTAGCCAATGCCGCGCTCGCTTCTAGCCTTGATGATAGCCGCGAGAATGCGGAAAAAGTGACGCTGATGACGCTCCACGCTGCCAAAGGTCTAGAGTTTCCCGTGGTGTTCCTTGTTGGTCTAGAGCAAGGCTTATTTCCTAGCTTCCGTTCGATCAATGATCCGATGGCACTCGAAGAAGAACGCCGCCTTATGTATGTGGGCATCACTCGAGCTAAGGAAAAACTTTTCCTCAGT
The DNA here is from genome assembly GCA_043743655.1 of Cyanobacteriota bacterium. GTDB lineage: Bacteria > Cyanobacteriota > Cyanobacteriia > Pseudanabaenales > Pseudanabaenaceae > Pseudanabaena. The sequence continues at coordinate 6,205 of JAYTWB010000038.1, forward strand.
CATGCTCAAGCTCGCCGCCTCTATGGCAATCGCGAATATGCGATCCCCTCACAGTTTTTAGCTGAGCTTCCTAAAGAATATCTCACAGGACATGGCATCGATAAATTTATTAGCAAGGCAAGCCAACGCGCCGAAGCGACTAGCGTCAAAGGTTCGCTGAGATCGGTGCCGCCTGTGAAGTCGACTTCGATGAAACCTAAGCCCAGAATTGATTGGCAAGTAGGTGATCGCGTGATCCATGAAAAATTTGGTGAAGGTCAAGTCTCCAATTTGCTTGGCAGTGGTGACAAGATGTACTTAGCAGTTGCCTTTGCAGGGCAAGGCAAAAAAATCATCGATCCTAAAATTGCGCCAATTCAAAAAATATAGATGCGTACTTAGTCTGCTCCAAATCTACCTAGCTTTAGGCAAAGTCGAAAGACCGATCGCCCTAGCGACATTAATCCGCGGCAATCGATGCTTAAATCCGCAAAGTATCTCCCATGAAATCGTGCCTAATAAGTTTGCCCAGTCGTCAGCAGTATTTTTAGAAGCGCCACCGAGAAATGTGACTTCATCGCCAATATTTACATTATTGACATGGGTAACATCGATCGCACATTGATCCATCGTGATTGTGCCGATCTGAGCGACTTTTTGACCATTTACACTGACCCGAATCCGATTAGACAAACCGCGTGGAACCCCGTCTGCATAACCGATTGCCACAGTTGCTATGGTCATATCTTGCGCGGCGATGAACGATCGCCCATAACTAACGCTTGTGCCAGCTTTAATCTCTTTGACTTGAGTAATCCGTGCTTTGACGGTGAGCGCAGAATGTAAATTAACAATATTTTTAAAATGCGGCGCGGGATAAAGTCCGTAAACACCTAGCCCTGCTCGCACAATGTCGTAATGAATGTGTTGATCGCCCAACATCGCCGCCGTGTTGCAAATGTGAAGGTGTGGTGGGTAGATACTTTCAGCCTTGAGCGCCAAGATTACTTGCTCAAATCTTTGTGCTTGCAATTGCATAAAAGTGCGATCGCTTTCATCAGCGGTGGCAAAGTGCGAATAAACACTGATCAGGTCTAAGTTGGGTAAATGCTGTACGAGTTTGACAAAAGCGATCGCTTCTTGCCAATTCACCCCGAGTCGTGACATACCTGTATCGATTTTGAGATGGACAGGAACCTGTTTACCAATTGTGGATAGGACTTCGTGATAGATCAGCGCTTGCTTAGAGTTACAAATCGTTGGTTGTAAACGATATTCGGCGATCGCCTTGATCTCATCAACACCATTAGTCGCACCCAAAACCACGATCGGAATCGTGATTCCCGCACAGCGCAACTGCATCCCTTCAGGAATTGTGGCAACACCTAACCAAGTCGCTCCCGCCTCGATCGCGGTCTGACTAACATCGATTGCTCCATGCCCATAAGCGTCTGCTTTAACGATCGCCATTAACTCGGTTGGCTGTGTCAGTAAGGATTTCAATTGCTGCACATTATGTTTAATTGCTGATAGATCGACTTCTATCCATGCGCGGTGGTTTTGCTTGAGCATTACAGCGCCCTCCTGATGCGATAGGATGAAAACATGAAGATGCACATAAAAACATACATAAAAATATATGGTTAATCCGCAAAAAGACGCTTGATGTTAGACCAAGTCCTGTAACAGACTTAATTATTCATGTTTATGCAACTTATGCAACTAAGCTTTATGCCTGATAACTTTATGCCCGATGCTTGGCAGAAGTATATTTCTTGGCAAATCTGGCGATCGCGATCGCGGTTTTTGGCATTTATTTTTATCTGCACCTTCGCAGCCACGCTAATTTTGCATAGTTTTCTACCAGCATTTGTCGTCAATGCCCAGCCAAACAATCGTCAAGAAATTCGCGGTGTCTGGTTGACCAGTAATGACTTTACGATGTTTAGCGATCGCCAACAGCTTGGTGAAGCTCTACAACAACTCAAGAAACTCAATTTCAACACGATCTACCCTGTTGTCTGGGATTCAGGCTATGTGATGTTTCCTAGCGAAGTCGCCAAAGATACAGGTATTCAGCCTTTTGTCTATCGCGGTAATCAGGGTCAAGATATTGTCGCTGACATCATCACGCAAGCACATCAAAATAATTTGTTAGTGATGCCTTGGTTTGAATATGGTTTCATGGCTCCTCCCACTTCAGAAATCGCGATCGCGCATCCCGATTGGCTCACTCAAGAACGTGATGGCGATAAAATATCAACTGTAGGTGGAGGTGAAGTCGTATGGCTCAATCCTTTCCATCCTGAAGTTCAGAAATTTTTGACGGAATTAGTTTTAGAAGCTGTCTCTAATTACGATTTAGACGGCGTTCAGTTTGACGATCATACCAGCCTTCCCAAGACCTTTGGCTACGATCGCTACACGCTCAATCTCTATCGTCAAGAAACCAAAAAAGAAGCTCCCGCCGATGTTGACGATCCTGACTGGGTAAAGTGGCGAGCCAACAAAATTACCGCTTTTATGTCAAAACTGAACAAGGTCGTCAAGCAAAGAAAGCCCAACGTGATTTTCTCTGTGTCGCCGAACTATTATGAGTTCGCATACAAACAGCAACTCCAAGATTGGCTAGGCTGGGTGCGTCAAAATATTGTTGATGAATTAATCGTGCAGGTCTATCGCAATGATTTAGATGATTTTCGCGCTCAGATCAGTCGCCCTGAAATTGTTGAAGTGCAGAATAAAATTTCCACAGGTATTGGTATTCTATCTGGACTCCGTAATAGCAATGTGCCAATGTCTAGAGTCTATTCGCAAGTCATCACCGCTCAAGAGCGTGGTTTAGGTATCTCGTTCTTTTATTACAAAAGTCTTTGGGGCTATGGTCCCGAATCAGTTAGCGATCGCCAAAAAGAAATTCAATATCTATTTCGTAGTCCTGCACCGAGATTTGCGAGTAGAAATCCATAAATACAGTCATGACAGCACTAGAACCAAGATCATTTGAAGCTTATACACTGGGAGCCGCAACTTTTGACTTAAGCGGGCTTCCCAAAGAATATTACACACTTGTAGATGGAAGTAAAAGTATTATTTGGGTGCAACCAATTTTTCAAGCATTAGGTTTAAAGTCACTATTAACGGCTTCCCTACCTGTTGAAAACTTCACCCATGCCGTAATTCATGGCAGAGACTATACGGCTGTGGTAATCAAGCAACAAGGAAATTATTTGGCATTACTAATCGATCCTCAAAGTGAAATTATGAATGATAAGTTTCTGTACTGGGCGCAACATTTTGATGCAACTTCTCTAAAAAATAATCCTAAATTTCAAGTGATTTAATCACAAAAACCAAAAGGGTTGTTCCGCCCGCGTAGCGGGCAGAACAACCTCTGGTTTTGGGTTTTAATTATGCTTAGCTACTTAGTGATCTAGAGGTTAGTATTACTAAATAATTAAATTATAAATATTAATAAAATCTTGACTATGAAACGTATTACCCTGCTTGGCTCCACTGGCTCGATTGGCACCCAAACCTTAGACATTGTGACCGAATATCCTGACAAATTTCAGATTGTGGGGATGACAGCGGGTGGGAATATTGAGCTTCTGGCTCAGCAGATTCGTCAGTTTCAGCCTGAAATTGTGGCGATCGCTAGTCAAAATAAGCTGGGGGAACTTAAAGATGCGATCGCTGACTTAGACATAAAGCCAATTTTATTGGCAGGAGCCGAAGGCGTAGAAACTGTGGCGGCTTATGGTGATTCGGAAATAGTCGTAACAGGAATTGTCGGATGCGCTGGACTGCTGCCCACGATCGCCGCCATTAAAGCAGGTAAACATATTGCCCTTGCCAATAAAGAGACTTTGATCGCAGGTGGTGAAGTGGTGATGCCATTGGTAAAAAAACATGGCGTGAAGTTGTTACCTGCGGATTCGGAGCATTCGGCGATTTTCCAGTGTTTGCAAGGTGTGCCAGATGGAGGACTGCGGCGGCTGATTCTCACGGCTTCGGGTGGTGCATTTCGCGATCGCGCAACTGAAGAACTGGCAGCGGTGACAGTTGCTGATGCCCTCAAGCATCCTAATTGGGCAATGGGTAAGAAGATTACGATTGATTCGGCAACTTTGATGAATAAAGGATTAGAAGTGATCGAAGCTCATTATCTATTTGGAGTTGATTATGATCAGATTGAGATTGTGATTCATCCGCAGAGTATTATCCATTCGCTAATTGAATTAGAAGATACTTCCGTTCTTGCCCAGCTTGGTCTTCCTGATATGCGTTTGCCGCTGCTGTATTCACTCTCCTATCCTGATCGCATTCCGACTCAATGGGAGCGTCTCGACCTCGTGAAGTGCGGTACACTCACATTCCGTGAACCCGATCATCGCAAATATCCTTGTATGCAGCTTGCTTATGCCGCAGGGCGTGCTGGTGGAACCATGCCTGCGGTTTTGAATGCGGCTAATGAGCAGGTAGTCGAACTATTCTTGCAGGGACGAGTCCACTATATCGAGATTGCTGATTTGATCGAGCAAGTTTGCGACAAGCACAACTGCATCGCTAAACCAGAACTGGAAGATATTTTAGAAGCTGATCAATGGGCGAGAAATATGGTCGTTGAGCAGTTAATGGTCAAGAACTAGAAAGTATTCTAATAGTTACATAGCTTTACTAGAGCTATGTAAATCAAAACCCAAAAGATGAGTG
>JAYTWB010000039.1:0-3835 GCA_043743655.1 Cyanobacteriota bacterium
GGTACTGGCAATAATCTAACTTGGTAAACTTTCCTGCCATTTCTTTTGCTCAAATCCTTCTTCCTTTTTACATCATTTTTTCCTTTGCGTAAGTCCTATTATATTTAGATTTTTTCATTAAGCAAGCCATACCAAACTTAGACTTTTGGGGATTATAAATATACTTAAAAACATTAGTAGGGTTTGCAATATGCCACATTCCTCGAATACGCAAGTCAGTAATTCCTAGGGGATCAACTTTGTTAACCTTGCCAAGTTCTTTGGTCTTAGAGAATTCAATATCTGGAATTGACGTTATACCTGATGAAATAGCATTTGATATTCTTTCATAGACATTTTTACTAGCTGCATAACAATCTCCGTATATAAACCATAAATGTTGTATCTCCTTTCCATTGATATGACCAATGCAATAAATAATGTCTTTCTCGCTCCAGCTCTCACATTCTCTACACTCTTTAGTTATTCGAGTGTCACTAGCATAAAGTTTATCCTTAGGGTATGAACTATTTAGAGGTATGCTGGATTTTGCTGACTCTATCTTCTTGATCTCTAAAGCATCACCAGATTTGATAATCAAATCTGGTGGATTATTCTGATTGCCTAAGTAACTAAAAACTTTACTTATAGATTTATTCCTTTCAATTTCATTCGATTCGTATAGGGTATCCGATAATAAATCTTGAATATAGCGCTCTAATCCTTCACCCATACTATTTGCTCTATTACTAGATTTTGGGTAAGATAAAGAAATATTCGTATTAAGATTAGTTACTAATCTATCAATCGCTTGCAGAATATTGGTAGGCATTAATTCTATGAGACTTAATATTTTTTGTTTAATAAGGCAAGTTATTAGGTGAACATGGCTCATCCATTTTTTTCGGTAAACCGAAAATTGCTACATCCACTTTTTGCTATTGCATCATTGTCAAGACACCTTGTTGACCCAGCAACATCTCGCGTAGAAGACTAAAAATCCCCACGCCGATCACAGGCGAGATATCAATGCCGCCAATCGGTGGAATCAACTTACGCAGCACAAACAATAACGGCTCAGTCGGCAAAGCAATCAGAATATAGGGAAATTGCTTAAGAGGAATCTGCGGATACCAAGTCATGATGATCCGAAATATGTACATTAGGATGAATAATCCCAGAATAATATTGAGAGCAAGACTGCTAATTGCGATCGCGTCCACGACAGTAACCAATTTCTAAAAACTTATTGCGATCAATCCTAACAGTTTTGCTAACTTTGTGATTGCTAGGTATTGAGCAAGTGGCATAATGATAGATGGACAATTATTAGAATCTGTAATATTGTCTACAAAATTTTTTCACAAAATTTTAGATCAATTCCTAAATCAAACTCTAAATTAAAAGTTCATGGCTAGCATTCCTTCTCTAACTGGTGCTGAAATTCGCGCGAAGTTTCTCAATTTTTTTGAGGAGCGCGGTCATAAGGTGATGCCTAGCGCCTCACTCGTACCCGCCGACCCGACTGTACTGCTCACGATCGCAGGAATGCTACCTTTTAAGCCAATATTTTTAGGGCAGCAAGAGCCAGAAGTACCACGCGCCACGACTTCTCAAAAATGTATTCGCACCAATGACATCGAGAATGTTGGTCGTACTGCGCGTCATCATACATTTTTTGAGATGCTGGGAAACTTTAGCTTTGGTGATTATTTCAAAAAAGAAGCGATCGCTTGGGGATGGGAATTAGTCACTAAAGTTTTTCAACTGCCAAGCGATCGCTTGGTTGTGAGTGTATTTCATACTGACGAAGATGCGTTTGCGATTTGGCGTGATGCGATCGGTATTCCTGCTCATCGTATCCAGCGCATGGGCGATGATAACTTTTGGGCTTCAGGAGCAACAGGACCTTGCGGACCTTGCTCAGAGATATTTTATGATTTTCATCCTGAGTTGGGAGATGAGGAGATTGATTTAGAAGATGATTCTCGCTTTTTGGAAATTTACAACTTAGTCTTCATGGAATTAAATCGTGATGCTGATGGCAATCTCACACCTTTAAAAAAGCAAAATATTGATACAGGATTGGGGCTAGAACGCATGGCGCAAGTTTTGCAAGGCGTTCCCAATAACTACGAGACCGATTTAATTTTCCCGATTATCAAGAAAGCCGCTGATATTGCTGGGATTGAATATCGCGAGAGTGATCAAAAAGTAAAGACTTCACTCAAAGTGATCGGTGATCATGTGCGCGCAGTTGTGCATATGATCGCTGACGGAATTAACGCGTCCAATGTCGGACGTGGTTATATACTGCGCCGCCTCTTACGGCGATTGGTGAGACATGGACGATTGATTGGCATCTCGGGTACATTTGCTTCAGAAGTTGCTGAGGTCGCGATCGCCCTTTCGGCTTACCCCAACACTCGCGAAAGAGCAAAATTAATTAAAGAAGAAATCCATCTCGAAGAAGTGCGTTTCTTGCAAACTCTAGAGCGCGGTGAGAAACTGCTCGAAGAAATTCTCGCAAAAGCTCAAACCCAATCTATCAAAACTCAACTTGCCAAAATAATTTCGGGTTTAGATGCTTTCACTCTTTATGACACCTATGGCTTTCCATTAGAGCTAACTCAAGAGATTGCCGAAGAACAAGGCTTTACGGTTGACGCGATCGGCTTTGAAACAGAGATGAAGAAACAACAAGAGCGATCGCAAGCAGCTCATGAAGACATTGACTTGATGTCGAAAGATAACTGGGCAAATATGGCAACTAAACTCGGTAGCACTGAGTTTCTTGGCTATGCCGAACTGAGCAGTACTGCCACCATAAAAGCAATTTTAGTCAACGGTGAACTTACAAAAACTGCGATCGCAGGCAACAAAGTCCACATCGTATTAGACCGCACGCCATTCTATGCGGAGTCAGGTGGTCAAGTTGGGGATACAGGTTATATTGCCATCGGTGAAGCGATCGCCAAGATTACTGATGTCCAAAAACAAGCTAATTTATTTATTCATATTGGTCAAATCGAGCGTGGGGAGCTTGCCGTGGGCGATGCCGTTAATGCTCAAATCGAGATGTCAGAACGCCGCCGTATTCAATCCCATCACACAGCCACACATTTGTTGCAGGCTGCTCTCAAAAAAATTGTTGATCCCAATGTATCGCAAGCAGGTTCATTAGTTAATCGCGAGCGGCTCCGTTTTGACTTTAATCTCAATCGCAGTATTACTGTTGAAGAGATACATCAACTGGAACTGCAAATCAATAACTGGATCGCCGAAGCCCATGACTCTGTGATCGAAGTAGTCCCGATCGCGGTTGCCAAAGCCAAAGGCGCGATCGCTATGTTTGGTGAAAAATATGGCGCAGAAGTCCGCGTGATCGATATTCCTAATGTATCGATGGAACTATGCGGCGGTACACATGTTAAGAACACTAGCGAAATTGGCTTGTTTAAAATCACTTCCGAAACAGGGGTCGCCGCAGGTATTCGCCGTATCGAAGCGATCGCAGGTCAAGCCGTGTTGGAATACCTCACCCTGCGCGACAATATCACCAAAGACTTAAGCGATCGCTTTAAAATCAAGCCCGAAGAAATCAGCGATCGGATTACAGGACTGCAAAATGAATTAAAGAACTCGCAGAGGGAAGTAGAAACACTAAAGCAGGAATTAGCACTCGTCAAAGCTGATACGCTGCTCTCTAAAGCCGAGTCTGTGGGCGAATTTAAAATTCTGATTGCTCAAATGCCAGACATTGAAGCTGAAGCACTCAAAGCTGCGGCTGAAAAGCTCTCGGCAAAACTAGGTCAGAGTGCAGTCGTGCTTGGCTCTTTTACGGATGATGGCAAAG
>JAYTWB010000040.1:0-3296 GCA_043743655.1 Cyanobacteriota bacterium
TTGGAATATTGTGAGTTGCCGTTATCTGCTTCAACCGCTTTGTGGCAGCCCATCCATCTAAAATTGGCAAACTCATATCCATCACGATTAAGTCAGGCAATTCTGCCTCGGCGGTGGTTACGCCTGCGGCTCCGTCAACTGCAACTACAACTTCAAAGCCCCTACGCATCAATCTTCGCGACAACATATCGCGATTCATTTCATTGTCTTCCACCAGTAAAATTTTTGCCATATAATTTGCCATACAACTTTAAGTATAACAATCGCCACACTAATCGCCACAGTACCCACAATGCTTAAAAATGGTTAACAAACAAAAAAGGCTCGCTTTGCGAGCCTTTTAACCTGATTATTTGCCCATACCAAGTTGCTGTGCTTTTTGATAAACCTTTCCTTCAGTTAATAACGAAGGCGCAATTACCACTTCAACTTGTTGCATTTCTCGAAGATTTGCGGCTCCGAGCGTTCCCATACTGGTCTTGAGTGCGCCCAGTAAGTTGTGTGTGCCATCGTCAAGTCCTGCAGGACCACGCAAAATTTGTTCTAATGAGCCTGTTGTCCCAACTTTGATTCTTGTACCGCGTGGCAATACGGGGCTAGGTGTTGCCATACCCCAGTGAAATCCTCGCCCTGGAGCTTCTTTAGCTCTGGCAAAGGGTGAGCCGATCATCACGGCATCTGCACCACAGGCGATCGATTTACAAATATCGCCACCTGTAATTAAGCCACCATCGGCAATGATGGGGATATATTTACCAGTTTCTTTAAAAAAGTCTTCACGGGCTGCCGCGCAGTCAGCCACAGCAGTCGCTTGGGGAATGCCCACTCCTAATACACCTCTAGATGTGCAAGCGGCTCCAGGTCCAATTCCGACCAATACACCTGCGGCTCCAGCTTTGAGCAGCTCTAGGGTGACATCGTAGGTGACGCAGTTGCCCATGAGTACGGGGATTGGCATGTCTCGACAAAATTTTGCGAGATCGAGAGAGACTAATCCTTCAGCGGCGATGTGGGTGGTAGAGACAACGGTGGATTGTAAGAAAAACAGATCGCAGCCTGCTTCGGCGGCGATCAAACCATATTTGAAGGCATTGACAGGAATGCTGCTGGCACAGGCGATACCGCCTTTTTCTTTGATTTCACGGATGCGTTTTTGGATTAGTTCTGGTTTGACGGGTTCGGCATAGAGTTCTTGCATGAGCGAAACAAACTCAGTAACGCCGACAGCGGCAATTTTTTCTAAGATCGGGGTAGGATCGTCATAGCGAGTTTGGATGCCATCGAGGTTAATTACGCCTAGTGCGCCTAATTCAGATAGCTTGACTGCCATATTGACATCGATAACGCCATCCATGGCGCTGGCAATGATCGGAATTTCGCGGCGAATCCCCCCTATTTCCCAAAATGTATCGGCAACGTTGGGATCGAGGGTCTTGCCGCCTGGTACTAATGCAATTTCGTCAATGCCATAGGCTCTGCGTGCAGTTTTACCGCGCCCAATTTGAATGTCCACTTTGTATACTCTCTAGAATTTGATGGTGAAAATGGTTTGCGTTAAAGATTTACGCTAAGGGTTGAGATTTGTTGATGTTTTTTGATCATCCAAGTTGCGATCGCGAGATGCTTGCCACTTGAGGTTCAACAAGTTTTCAGGAAATCTTAGTAATTCCTTAAGATATTGCTGCTTATTTGACTAATGATAACTAATTACTGTGATGCGTTTGAATTTAAGGTAGTTTTTAAGAGGTTATTTCTTATAAATAATCTTAAAAAATAATCAAAGTCTCAATGATGGCTAGATAATGGCTGAATTTTTCAATACATATGGCTTTTTGCTGGTGTCGGCGATTTTTGGAGCAACTCTGGGTCTCTCTGTCTACTTGCCTTTGATGGCGGGTCAGTTATCGCTGGCGACACCAGGGTTTTATGCTTTGGGTGGATATATTGCGGCGATCGCCTCTACCAAGATATTCTCGATCGCAACTGGGAATATAACTGGGACGATTCCGATCTGGTGGGTATTGTTGGAAATGCTGATAGCGGGGCTAATTTCAGGGCTTTTGGCAATAGTTTTAGGGATTCCTGTGTTGCGTTTGCGGGGAGTATATTTGGCGATCGCCACGATCGCTTTTGTGGAGATTTTGCGCGTGGTGGCACTAAATCTCGACATTACGGGTGGTGCGGTTGGTATTTTTAGTATTCCCCAACCATTTGCGTCACATTTGGAATATCTCTGGATTGCTTTGCCACTATTAGGCTTGAGCATGACCTTTATGTATCGACTCGAAAAGATTCGGGTGGGACGGGCTTTGATTGCCATTCGAGCCGATGAACTTGCCGCTGACTCGATGGGGATAAATCCTACTTATTACAAAGTTTTAGCATTTACTTTGTCAGCGATTTTGGCGGGGATTGTGGGAGCCGTGAGCGCGCATTTTCTAAATACATGGAATGCGCGTCAGGGAACATTTGATGCCAGTATCATCTTCTTAACCTTTGTGTTGATTGGTGGTTCACGCACGTTTTGGGGACCTGTAGTTGGTGGGATCGTATTAACAGCTCTGCCTGAAGCTTTGCGGGGTGTTGCTAGCGTGAGTGGAGTGCCTTTGTGGTTGGGACAATTTCTCAAAGATGGACGTTTAATTATTTTCGGGTTGTTGATTGTAATTGGGACAATTTTTTATCCAAAAGGAATTATTACTCCAGATTTTTTAAGCTGGTGCAAACAGAAAGTCCAAAAAGTGTTGATCGAAACCAAAAAATGAAACTTGCCGATCGCCAATGGTCTCTTTGGCAATTACAAACTTTACGATCCCCGCTACCCCCACCTAAACCTGAGCATCCATAACTATCTCCTAGCCAAATGTGCTGACCTCGTGCGAGAAAAGAGATTTGCTAACACGAAAGTGGTTGCCGATATTCTTATTTTCCGTAAACTCATAGAATCTGAACAGAGAGCTACAAATCACAAAAATTACAAATATCCTGATTGGGTAAAGATAGTTCCATCGGGCAAGCACACAATCAATCAGGAGCCAATCATTATTAACCAATGTAGAATAATTGGCTAATTATACACAGCCCACTATAGCAATATGGGACATAGTAAATTAAGCCACATAAACTAAATTAAATCTGTATTCCCTGATGTTTAAGCTGGCTGTATACTTTACTAACTGCTCTATATTCTGGATATTATAGGACTTACGCAAAGGAAAAAATGATGTAAAAAGGAAGAAGGATTTGAGCAAAAGAAATGGCAGGAAAGTTTACCAAGTTAGATTATTGCCAGTACC
>JAYTWB010000041.1:0-9768 GCA_043743655.1 Cyanobacteriota bacterium
GGTACTGGCAATAATCTAACTTGGTAAACTTTCCTGCCATTTCTTTTGCTCAAATCCTTCTTCCTTTTTACATCATTTTTTCCTTTGCGTAAGTCCTAATAGTATTGAAAGTAGTTGAATAACATTTATGAAACTAGACCGTATTATTGTTAATCCTAAACGGATGAATGGACAGCCCTGTATTCGCAACCTCCGCATTACAGTCCGTCGATTAATGGAACTATTGGCAATCTACAGCGATCGCGCCGAACTATACCAAGAATTTCCAGAACTAGAAGAAGAAGACATTAGACAAGCATTAATCTTTGTCTCATCATATCTTGACGACCGTATCATTCAATTACCAAATATCTATGAAACTGCTGCTTGATCAAGGTTTACCACGTTCTGCGGCGGCACTACTTCGAGATGCAGGAATTGATGCTCTCCATGTTGGTGAAATTGCGATGTCTGAGCCGAAGACATCGCAATTATCACAAAAGCCGATCAAGACAATCGCATAGTTGTTACACTGGATGCAGATTTTCATACCTTACTAGCTCTAAATGAATTAAGCGCTCCATCAGTTATTCGGATTCGCATTGAAGGATTAAAAGCGGAAGCACTGAAAAAGTTGTTATTAGCAGTAATCATTGAATGTCCAGAAGACTTACAAAGCGGATCAGCTATCACTATTGACCCTAATCGTGTTCGTATCCGCAAACTACCACTAATACATAATTAATTACCTCTCCCTGCTGTATCGCATCGCCTAAACCTATGACTCAGACTATCGAGCAAAAATCTACTTTATCTATTTCATAATTAAACCAGCAACGCCAAATTTTTCTAGCAAACTATAAACGAAGCTTAACCCAAAGTTAAATTACGGAAGCTGACTGGAAAGTATGATGCTTATTAGTGTGAGAAAAAGGCATCATGTTTTATCTGAGAAAGTTTCCTGTGCAATCGTTTGTGGTTGCAACGTTTTTGCTCAACCCATTAAATGTTGATAGCGCTAATGCAAGCGATATTATACCGAATCCTGCTTCTTATAATGGTGCGAATGTATCACGAGCTTTAGAGAATATTGAAAGCAACACTCTAGCTGAGCCATCAATATTAGAGTCTGAAAAAACATCCCAGAATGTTACCTCTGTCTCTCAACTTTCTGATGTCAGAGCAACTGATTGGGCATTTACATCTTTACAGTCTTTAGTTGAGCGATATGGTTGTATCGCAGGTTATCCTGATCGCACTTTTCGTGGTCAAAAAGCTTTATCTCGCTATGAGTTTGCGGCTGGGCTAAACGCCTGCTTAGACAAAATCAACGAAATTGTTTCGGCTGGTTTAGCAGATAAAGTGAGTAAAGACGATCTTGCCCTCCTGCAAAAACTGCAAGAAGAATTTGCCGCAGAACTCGCTACATTAAGAGGTCGCGTTGACGTTCTCGATGTAAAAACTGCCAAGTTAGAAGCGCAACAGTTCTCGACAACAACCAAACTTAACGCCACAGTTATTTTTGCGATCGCTGACACTTTTGGTGGCGTAGGCACAGGAACGGCGCTCCAAAATCCTCAAAAAACTACTGATTCGACAAACGCAACTTTCTCCTATCGTGCTAGGTTGAATTTCGACACGAGTTTTACGGGTAAAGACCTTCTCCGTACCCGTTTACAAGCGGGTAACAACCCTAACTTGGGCAGTGCTACCACGACCAATACAAATATGGCTCGTTTGGCATTCGCTCAAGACACGGCAGGAACCTTCCAGATCGACAAGTTTTACTACAGATTTCCGATTGGAGATAGCTTAACTGGATATGTGGGAGCGAGCAAACTCGATCCAGATGACATTGCTAATACTCTGAACCCTTATTTTGAGAGCAGTGACAAAGGTGCTTTATCTAGATTTGGTCGTTTCGATCCACTAGCTTTCCGCGGTTCCTCAGGTGCAGGAGCGGGCTTAGTTTATAAGGTTAATCCTCAGTTTACAGTCGCCGCAAGTTACCTCGCTAACTCTGACACTTCTGGTTCTGCAACTGGTCAAGGTGGTTTGTTCAGTGGTGGCTATATCGCCAACGTCCAATTAGTTTACGCCCCAGCCCCAGACTTGAAGTTTGGCGCGATCTATGGGCGCAGTTTTGAGCCAGGTAGCAATGTCAACCTCGCTCAATCCACGGGCAGTAATTTTGGTAACCAACCATTTGCAGCCCGAGATACTTCTGCCGATCGCTATGGCGCTCAATTTACTTGGCGAGCTGCTAAAGCGATTAACTTGAGCGGTTGGGTTGGTTTTGCAAATGCACGTCAAGAGTCAGGTGGTTCAAATAATGCCAACTTGTTCAACTGGAGCGCTAATCTGGCTTTTCCTGACTTATTTGCTGATGGCAACACGGCAGGAATTATTTTCGGACAACCGCCAAAGGTGACTTCAAATACCATTTCCAACAGAGTAGACCCAGACACTTCCTATCTATTAGAATTTCAATATAATTTTCGCGTTAACAAAAACATTAGCATCACCCCTGGCATTTTTGCGGTGTTCAATCCCAACCAAAATGCTGCTAATCCGACAACTTGGGTAGCCACGATCAGAACATTATTTACTTTCTAAGCCATGAACATTCAACGCCTATTTCGTTCTTATATATTCAGGTTTGTTGTCTTCGCGATCGCTAGTTGCAGTCTGATTATTCTATTCACAAACCAACCTAGCTTCTCGAAAACCAACGATGAGCTAGCATTTTCTGACAAAGATGTTGAATTCTCGTTTGTGGTAGTTGGCTGCAATCGCGTTGATAAAGCTGATATTGAGAAGACAAGCCCCAGCACAGCAAATATCGAACAACTCAAGCGTACTTTCAAAGAAGTTGCGGAGTTGTCACCACCGCCTAAATTCCTGTTTTTTGCTGGTGATTCAGTCTTTGGCTATACTTCCGATGTCAACATCCTTGAATCACAATTAAAGGGTTGGCGCGACCTTTATGAGAGTTCGCCATTAGCATCTAGTCAAACAACTTTAATCCCGATCACTGGCAATCATGAGACCCAGAACGAGAAGAAGATCGCGTATGAAGGCGCTGAAAAAGCTTGGTTGAAGGTGATGGCTCCTTATCTGAAATATGCGGGAAATGGTCCTCGTGCGGGTGGTAAAGACAACCTCAAAACTGACCAAAGTAAGTTAACTTATTCTTTTGATTATAAAGGAACCCATTTTGTCGTTCTCAATACCGATCCTGTTGGTCGAGATTGGAGCGTTCCGAAAGCTTGGATAGCAAAGGATTTGGCGAAGGCAAAAGCAAATTTTACTAAGCATATTTTTGCAATCGGACACAAGCCCGCTTATTCATATCCCAAAAATCTTTATAGTCCTGCCGAAACTAAAGAAGATGGTCTGGGTAAATTGTATCCAGAAGATCGTGATGAGTTTTGGGCAAGTCTAGTTAAGAACAAAGCCGAAGCGATGTTAGCGGCTCACAATCATGTCTATTACCGAGCTAAGGGAGCAAGTGGCAATACTTGGCAAATTATCGCAGGTAATGGCGGTAGCACCCTTGATAAAGTGACTGACCAATCAAAAAATAACTCTTTTGGCTTTACTCAAGTTAGCGTCTTAAAGAACAACCATGTAATCGTGACGAGTTATGGGCGCGATGTCCCTAAAGAAGGATATCTAGCACCTAGCGAAAAATATCCAACGACTATTCGCGATCGCGGCGATATTAGTTGGAATTAAGCTAACTAGAAACCAAAAAATAGAGACGGTGCTTTGCACCGTCTCTATTTTTTGGCTCTAGGAGTTATACCATTAGAAGATAAGTGTAAAGTAATCGAGAATAAAGTGTCTGGGAACGTATCTATAAACTTGTCAGAATCAAACTTATCAGAATCAATCCAATGTACTCGCACCGCCGCGATCGCTTTAGCAAAATTGCCATCTGTGGCGAAGAATAATGCTCTAGAAGCGATCGCGATCGCTTTAGAACAACGAGCCGAAATGATCTTGGCAGCCAATCAAAAAGATGTCATTGCCGCTAATCAAGCTAATCTGCCCAGTTCCTTGATCGCAAGGCTCAAGCTTGATCCAAACAAGCTAAAAAGTATGATCGCAGGTGTCCGCGATGTCATTCGCCTTGCTGACCCAATTGGCGATCGCCAAATTCATCGAGAGTTAGATGCAGGTTTAGTTTTAGAAAGATTTTCCTGTCCATTGGGGGTAATCGGAGTGATTTTTGAGGCGCGTCCTGATGCTGTGACTCAAATTGCCGCGCTGGGTATCAAGTCGGGTAATGGCATCGTCCTCAAAGGTGGCAGTGAGGCTATGCATTCTTGTGAAGCGATCGCTTCGGTCATGCATGATGCATTAGCAGGACTCCCAAATGGAGGCGTATCTCCAGATGTGGTGCAGCTATTGACCACGCGTGCCGAAACTGTGGCGATTTTGAAAATGGATCGATTAATCGATCTAATTATCCCTAGAGGTTCCAATCAGTTTGTGCGCTATATCCAAGACAATACGCATATTCCTGTGCTGGGTCATGCTGATGGAGTCTGCCACTTATATGTGGATGCGGCAGCGGATTTGACAAAAGCCGTAGCGATCGCCGTTGATAGCAAAACTCAATATCCTGCGGCTTGTAATGCGATCGAGACGATGTTGGTACATCGGGCGATCGCCTCAAATTTTTTACCTTTAGCTCTAACTGCCTTACAAGAGCGTGGAGTAGAACTTCGCGGTTGCGATCGCACTCAAAAAATCATTGCAATTAATCCCGCCACTGCATCAGATTGGTCAACTGAATATTGCGATTTAATTTTATCAATCAAAATTATTGATTCGGTAGAAGAAGCGATCGCCCATATCACGACCTATGGCTCCAAACATACCGAAGCGATCGTCACTGAAGATCAGGCGATCGCGGATATATTCATGAGCGATATTGACGCTGCGGGGGTATTTCACAACTGCTCAACGCGGTTTGCCGATGGCTTCCGTTATGGCTTTGGCGCAGAAGTAGGCATTAGCACCAACAAGATGCCCCCCCGCGGGCCTGTTGGTTTAGAAGGTCTAGTTACTTATAAATATCGCCTAGTAGGAGATGGTCATATTGTGGCAAGCTACGCAAGACAAAACGCTAAAGCCTTTACTCACCTAGATTTATAATCCCGCGCGATAATTATTTGCTCTAAGATATTTGATCTAAGACTAAGGTGAGTTCGGGTTAATTTATGGCAGGGCTTCTCCCGAACTCACCTTAGTTAAGCGTAATCTTGAAGCGCAGTTACCGTGATTGATCCAGTTTGTAAAGAACGAATTGCCGCGATCGCTGCTTTTGCACCTGCAAGAGTGGTAATTACAGGAATCTTGTAAGACAGAGCCGTGCGGCGAATCATTTTGCCATCAACTTTTGCCTCTTCGCCACTCGGTGAATTGATAATCAATTGGATTTGACCATTTTTCATCGAATCCCCAATGTGAGGGCGACCTTCGTGAACTTTGAGAACTTGCTTTGACGCAATATTGTTACGGCGCAAAATTTTATAAGTTCCTTCGGTCGCTACGATTTTAAAGCCAAGTTCAATGAAAGCTTCTGCAACTGAAGGGATACCACTTTTATCGCGATCGTTGACTGAGAGAAATACAGTTCCCTCTAGTGGAAGATGGGTTCCCGCCGCGATTTGAGCTTTGGCAAAAGCGCGACCAAACTCGGTATCGATGCCCATGACTTCACCAGTCGATCGCATCTCTGGCCCCAAAATCGTATCGGTTCCCGCAAACTTAGCAAAGGGAAGTACAGCTTCTTTAATTGAGATATGTTTAGGAATCACCTCTTCGGTTAAACCAAGTTCTGCTAGCGTTGCTCCAGCCATGATCCTTGACGCGTAGTTAACGAGAGGAACATTAATTGCTTTGCTGACATAGGGAACTGTCCGCGAGGCACGAGGATTGGCTTCGAGAATGAAGACCTTGCTCTCTTTGAGATTGTTGTTGTTCAACTGTACGGCGTATTGAATGTTCATCAAGCCAATTACCTTAAGAGATTTGGCAA
This sequence comes from Cyanobacteriota bacterium, assembly GCA_043743655.1. GTDB lineage: Bacteria > Cyanobacteriota > Cyanobacteriia > Pseudanabaenales > Pseudanabaenaceae > Pseudanabaena. The sequence goes on from JAYTWB010000041.1 coordinate 6,032, forward strand.
GGCTAATTGTCCATTCGCGAATCGTGGTTAGGACTTCAGGAGGCAGAGAGAAAGTCGGAATCGAACAAGCGGAGTCGCCAGAGTGAATGCCTGCTTCTTCGATATGCTCCATGATGCCGCCGATAGTGACATTACCAAGTTGATCAGCGATCGCATCGACATCAACCTCGATCGCACCTTCAAGGAAATGATCGATCAGGACAGGATGTTCTGGCTCGATGATCATGGCGCGGTGCATATAGTCTTCGAGTTCGGTATCGGAGTAAACAACTTCCATGCCACGTCCGCCAAGAACATAGCTAGGACGCACAACAACGGGATATCCCACCCGTTGCGCGATCGCCACGGCTTCATCTTCAGAACGCGCTAAACCATTTTGAGGTTGAGTGATGCCGATCTCAGTACAGATCGCTTCAAAACGCTCGCGATCTTCCGCCATATCAATCGAGTCAGGTGAAGTTCCCCAAATCTTAGTCGTAGAGTTGGTATCTTGAAGATATTTCAAAAGTGGAACCGACAACTTCAATGGAGTTTGTCCACCAAACTGAATGATTACACCTTCAGGTTTCTCCGCTTCGATAATATTCAACACATCTTCGCGAGTGAGAGGCTCGAAGTATAGGCGATCGCTAGTATCATAATCAGTCGAAACAGTCTCAGGATTTGAGTTGACCATGATTGTCTCAAAACCTGCGGCTTGCAAAGCATAGCTAGCATGACAACAGCAGTAGTCAAATTCAATCCCTTGACCAATTCGATTTGGTCCACCACCTAGAATCATCACCTTGCGCTTTGTGGAAGGTAGAATCTCTGATTCTTCTTCGTAAGTGGAATAGTGATAGGGAGTGAGCGCTTCAAACTCAGCCGCGCAGGTATCAACGGTCTTATAAGAGGGAATCACACCGATGGATTTGCGATAGCTGCGAACTACATCCTCATCTGTGCCAGTCAAATAAGCAATTTGGCGATCGCTAAAGCCCATCCGCTTAGTTTCCAACATCTCATCTTTGAGAACGCTATCAAGCTTCCGACCTTTTAGCGAAAGCTCGACATCGGTAATCTCGCGCATTTTTTGCAAGAACCAAGGATCGATATTGGTCAGTTCAAAGATTGCTTGCACCGATAATCCTGACAAAAATCCATCGCGAATCGAAAATATGCGATCAGGATTGGGAACTCGCAAACTGTACTTGATTTTATCGAGATCAGGTAAAATTTCTTCGCGATCGCCGCCAAAGCCAAACCGACCAACTTCCAGCGATCGCAATGCTTTTTGGAACGACTCTTGGAAAGTGCGCCCGATTGCCATTGCTTCACCGACCGACTTCATCTGTGTGGTGAGGACAGGCTCAGACCCTGGGAATTTCTCGAAGGCAAAGCGCGGAATCTTGGTAACGACATAATCGATAGTTGGCTCAAAACTAGCGGGAGTCTTCTTAGTAATATCGTTGGAAATCTCATCTAACGTATAACCAACTGCAAGCTTTGCCGCAAATTTAGCGATCGGGAAACCTGTGGCTTTGGAGGCAAGCGCAGAACTACGGGACACACGCGGATTCATCTCAATTACAACGACATCGCCATTTTCAGGATTGATCGAGAACTGAATATTCGATCCGCCCGTCTCCACCCCAATTTCCCGAATGATCTTGATCGAGTAGTCACGCAAACGCTGATATTCCTTATCGGTCAAGGTTTGAGCAGGAGCAACCGTAATCGAGTCGCCCGTATGGATACCCATCGGATCAATATTTTCAATGCTGCAAATGATCACCACGTTATCAGCGAGATCGCGCATCACCTCTAGCTCGTACTCCTTCCAACCAATTAGCGATCGCTCAATCAAGATTTGCGACACTGGACTAGCTTCAAGCCCTGAGGCACAAATTTCTTCAAACTCCTCTTGGTTGTAAGCAATCCCGCCGCCCGTCCCACCCATGGTGAAGGCAGGACGAATGATTAAGGGATAGGAGCCAATCTCAAGAGCGATCGCCCTCGACTCTTCCATAGTCGTCCCCAAGCCCGATGGACACATGGCAACACCAATGCGCTCCATCGCCTCTTTAAATAGTTTGCGATCCTCTGCCATTTCGATCGCTTCTAACTTTGCGCCAATTAGTTCCACGCCATATTTTTCTAAAACACCCATTTTCGCAAGGGCAACTGCGGTATTTAGCGCTGTCTGTCCGCCCATAGTCGGCAAGATGGCATCAGGGCGCTCTTTTTCGATGATCTGGGCAACCACTTCAGGCGTAATCGGCTCAATGTAAGTGCGATCGGCAGTGGCGGGATCGGTCATGATCGTTGCGGGGTTGGAGTTAACCAAGATCACATAGTAGCCCTCGTCCCGTAAAACCTTACAGGCTTGGGTTCCTGAGTAGTCAAATTCGCAGGCTTGCCCGATCACGATCGGTCCAGCACCAATCAGCAAAATCTTTTGGATATCAGTACGGCGGGGCATAAAATCTTGTATTTCGTAGTTAACTCGCAATACATTTTATAGCGTCATGGCGATCGCGCAATGTGTAGCGCATGATGCTAATTGGTTTGTTATTTATTTAGTTGTGAGCTAACAGTATCTTTCACCTTTGAGGAGGGCATAAGCTGCAAATACCTTGATATACCAGAGATATGGAGACCAAAACAGCGAAGAGGGTAGAGCATTTGCCGTATAGAGATTTCGGTGATAATTCATGAATATTGGCGCAAATGCTCTACCCCTACGAATCCACGATCAAATATACTCTGACTAACCTAGACCTTAAAGCATTACAACTTGCATAAATCATTATGTATCTGGAAATGATCACACCTAATTCTATACAAGTAACGAGAAAATACATTAATCGGGTTCCCAAACTCAGTGATGCTAAATGGAACTACGCATCAGTCAGTAGGCAGGCAACTTTTAACGAAAAAGTATAATGTCATCGCTGAGCCAACTCCAATCACAAATCGCCTTACTAAGATCGGTGCAAGTTTTTGGGCATAGTAAGCCGTAACATAACCGCCGATTACTGCCCCGATCGCCGCGATCGCACCTTCTTGCCATCGGATCGCACCTGCAATCACAAAAGGAATAATCGTGATTGCATTAATACAACTGGTCAAGATTGTTTTGTAAGCATTCATACGATTGATATTGGTCATGCCCATCAACGCAAATGATGCTAGAAACAAAATTCCCATCCCACCACCAAAAAAACCGCCATACACCGCCACTATCAGTTGCAAAATGTTAACAAGCGATGATCGCAATTCTTTGAGTCGCGTAAATTGAGCTTGTTGTTTTTCCACCCATGCAGTCAGATTTTTACTGAATGCAAAGGCACATGTAGCAGTTAGCAATAGATAGGGTAGGACTCGTAAAAAGACTTCAGGCGGCGTTTTTAATAATAAAATCGCACCAATCAAGCCACCGATCGCTCCTAGTATACAAACTCGAATTAGCGATCGCCGATCTTCCGCAAATTCATGTCGATATGCACCCGCACTTGCCAATGTGCCAGGTAACAAGGCAAGCGAGTTAGTGGCATTAGCCGAAATCGGCGGAATGCCTACAAACATCAACACAGGAAACAAAATAAAACTACCGCCACCAGCAATCCCATTTAGTCCACCTGCTAACATCGCCGCCACAAAAATCAGTAGATACTGCATCATTGTGTAGATTATTTAGTTTTGCTTTAATATTATGTTGTAAGCAATCATTGTGGTCTTAGTGTGTCTAAGCTGCG
>JAYTWB010000042.1:0-7557 GCA_043743655.1 Cyanobacteriota bacterium
TAGCGAGATTTGATCACGGTTTTGATAGCTATCAGTCAGCATTCTTAAGGCGGCTCCCTTAGCTGACTGCATCCGATTTAATGCCATTGATCCAGATGCATCTACCAAGAAAATCGTCAATGCTCCCGCTTTGCGCGCTAGTTTTTTTGCGCGAATATCTACATCTTCGACAATTACTTTACGATGAGGCTGACGCAATCTGCGCGCTTTCTGATAGGGAGCCGAGGCGCGGAGGGTGGCATCGACGGCAATGCGATCGCTTTTTCCTTGAGGCAAAACTGGCTTAATATAGCGTCCCCGTTCTTGGGAATAGATCACGTTGCGCGTACCCGATCGCCCTTGTTTTTGCATCGACTGAGCAAAAAATAGAACTTCAGGATCGAGAATCACCCCTTCAGGATCAAAGATAAATTCTTCAGGAATTTCAGGCGCTTCGCTCTCTTGATCAGGTTCGTTATCTTCTTCTTGGTCTTGATCCTGTTCTTGTTCTCCCTCATCCTGATTTTGAGGCGGTGGTGGCGCTTGTTGCTGCTGCTGCTGATCGGGTTGTTGTTGCTCTGGTTGTAAAGGCGATCGCGGCACGATTACCAACTCCACCGCTTGACGCAGATCATCAGCATTAACCTGAGTACGACTTTCTAGTGCTGCTGCTGCTTTGGCGACCCGCAAAGCAAACAACTCAGCCCGATGTCCCTGCACGCCGCCACGCACCGCTTCGGCAACGAGATACTGAATCTGCGCTCTCGAAATCGTGATATCTTTTAGCCATTCTCTTGCCAAAATGATCTGTGTTCGTAGATCATCAATATCCGAGTCATAGCCACTCAAAAATGCTTCAGGAGAATTGGCATAGCCCAATACCATATCCACTGCTTCGACTCGTTGATCGAGAGAGAGAACTCCATCAGCAGAGAGATTGATCGCGATTCGATCCATGAGATGCTCGCCTAATGTCCCTTCTTCTGGATTATAGGTCGCAATTAGCAAAGGTTGACAAGGATGCTGATAGCTAATTCCTTCGCGCTCGACTTGGTTATAGCCTGTGGAGAGGACTGAAAGCAATAAATTAGAAATCTGGGGATCGAGGAGATTGATTTCGTCAATATAAAGAACCCCACGATGCGCCTCAGCTAATATCCCTGGTTGAAATACAGTCTGACCTTCACGCACCGACCGACTCACATCAACAGAACCAATCAATCGATCTTCGGTAATTCCTAACGGAATTTGAATGAAGGGCGCAGGAATAATTTTGGTTTTAATTTCGCTAATATCTTTGCCATGCATGGCTTCAACCAACGCATCATCCCACTCATCAGGATTGGTCGGATCGCAGTTGCTAAGGGATTCAACAGCGACTTCGATAGGAGGGAGCAAAGCATGGATACCCCGTGCCAAAACCGATTTTGCTGTACCGCGTCTGCCTGCGAGGGCAATACCACCGATGCGTGGGTCGATCGCAGCTAGCAACAAAGCCGTTTTAATCGCTTCTTGACCGACCACCGCCGCAAGGGGAAATGTGATCGGTGGATTAGAGATATCTGTGGATGGACTGGTGAGCGAAAGTGTCATTTATAGAATTATATGTAATAGAGTTATGTGTAACAGTGTTTTTAAAGACTTAGATTATAGATGCAAATTTATAGATACCCAGTCTATTATAGCGGCTTGTCGGTATGCAATCTTAAGAGTTTGAGCGCGTCTGAATAAAGAAAGTCTTGATTTCATAGGGTTGAAATATGGTCTTAAATGAGTTTAAATCATGTTCAATTAGGGTAATTAAATTATTCTTGTTTTCCATTAGATCACATTCCCAGACGTTTTCTATCTGCAAATGATTAGGTAAAATATTAATATCTGTTGCTGTTGTCTCTCCGTGCGCCTCATAAAAACGCATGATCCAGCCTGATTGATCTTGCGATCGCTTAAATGCTGACAAAATAATATTCGATGCAGAAATATTTAAAAAGCTATTTAAAAAGCTTTGTTGTTTTGCTGGAATTAATGAATGCTGTAAAACAACAGGATTATTTAGCTCTTGAGCAAGTTGGACAATATTCGCTTCGCGCCAGTTACCCTGATGCGGTACTAATCTATAAGTAAACTTATGCTTACCGCGATCGCTATTTGGACATGGCCAGTTAGGACTACGCAGCAGGGTTAATCGCAAACAATCAGACTTGGCATCATAGCCATATTTACTATCATTGAGAACGCTCAAACCCCAACCAAGAGAATTCTTGGGAGAGAATGCAATATCTGCCCAGTATTGAGCAGGAACTTCCCATTTAGCTTTATCTTCTGGTGTTTCACCGAGAGTACTACGCTGAATCGTTCCCATCGGGATTTCGTAAGTGACATAAGGCGATCGCCAATTCACAGAAAAAGCTACTTTTACTAATATATTTTCCTCTTGCCAATCAACCCAATTATTAACCGTAATAAATGATTCAAAAGCTGTAAGTTGGATTTCTTGGATAGATATTGAATTACGGAATTTCTGAACAGTGCGAACTGAGACTTGCAAACTGCAATTTTCACTACGATTTTCAGTAAATGTAATTGACTCAAGAGTCGAAGATTCCAGTCTTTTACTTTCATAATTAGGATCGATGTTCCATGCATCCCAATACTGATCTTTGTCTTCAAAAAATTGAAAATTACTAGGTGATTTTAGGATAGATTTTAGCGATCGCTTATCAAATATCTGGGCGATCGCTCCAGTTTTAATATCAATATCAACTTTAACATATCTATTCTCTAGATAGAAATTATTAATGTCAGAAGTAATGCTTAAAGGCGCAGTTGTTGTTGTAATTCCCACAGTTTCAACTTCAGCAAATCCAAAACTAGGAATATTCGCTAACCAACATAGCGAATTATCTGGCAATTTAACTAATTGCGATCGCTGCCAATTTAGAAAATTCCATGCTTGCAGATTAGAGTTTGCTTGCATTTGATCAGGAAGAATCTGCTCGCAAATTTCTCTGACCTCTGTCCAAGTCCGATCAGCATCTGTATAAACTTCAGAAATCGATGTCCCTGGTAAAATATCGTGAAATTGATTTAATAATAATCCTTGCCAAGCTCTCTCTAATTGGGCTTGAGGATAAGGAATATTTGTCGTTAAAAAGGCGATCGCGCTATATTTCTCAGCATTGCCCAAGAGAACTTCAAGTTGACGATTTTGACGTTTTTGATCAGCTTTGCTGGTAAAAGTACCACGATGGAATTCTAAATAAAGTTCATCTTGCCAAACTGGTAAATCTGCTGGTAATTTTGCTTTTAAACTTAACAGAAAATTTTCTAAAGTACTTGGTTGTATCTTAAAAAACAAGGGTGAATTCGCCAATTCGCGCCCGCTATCTAACATGTCAGCAGTTGGTCCACCACCATGATCGCCGACTCCGTAAAGCCATACTGTTTCGAGGATATCGTGTTTTTCTTCCTGATTAGCGAGATATTTGGCGATCGCTACGGGTTCCATTCCTTGACCAATCTCGTTACTAAAATAAGTAAATATTCGACTTCCATCCACACCTTCCCACCAAAAAATTTGATGCGGAAATTTATTAGTATCATTCCACAATAGTTTTTGAGTGACAAATGCTTTAAAGCCACTCTTAGCTAATATCTGAGGCATTTGCCAATGAAAGCCAAAAGTATCGGGTAGCCACGCAATTTTGACTTCTCGATTAAACTTTTCACGAAAATATTCCTGTCCATATAGGATTTGCCTAATCAAAGATTCCCCACTAGGCAAATTACCATCTGGTTCTACCCACATTCCACCAATTAGTTCCCATTTGTTAGCCGCCACTGCTGCTTGAATGCGTGAGAATAATTCAGGATATTCTTGCTCCATCCATTGATAGGAGACAGCCGTACTTTGATTGAAAATCAGCTCTGGATAATGCTCTTGCAAATTTAAGGCGGAATTAAATGTACGTTGCATAGCATTTTTTGTTTCCGCGATCGCCCATAACCAAGCCACATCAATATGCGAATTACCAAGTATATAGATTTGGCGTTGTTTAAGAAATTCGCTATATTCCAACAGTGGTTCACGAATATTTGCTAGCTGGGAAAAAAGATTTGTATTTTCTTCTTCTAGTAAAGTATTTAGTTTGATAACCTCGATTTCTAAAGGTGTAACATCAATATTTTTCTTAACAAAAATTGAAACGTAAGTTTGGAGAACTTCTAATTCATCTGCAAATTTAGTAGGATCACTAGCTTGATTTGGATATTCAAATATTAGTTCTGAAAGTTGTAATGCCCCGATATCATGCTTGGGACTATTTAGTTTAATCTCTAATTCATAGAAGTTTGTATCATCTAGCAAAAGCCGACATTTCTGATCAAATAAATCACCTTCTTGAACTTTTTGATGATTAATCCAAATCTCGCAGATATCTGCCCACCAAATTAAACTTAGTCGAATAGTTGCACCTGAAGTTGGAATTCCTGCATATACTTCTGGCACTTGCCAAGTTTGCTTAACATGAATATTTTCTTCCCCTTTTAAAAAAGCTACCATCGGTTTATTCTGCTTAGAATTTACGATTGGTAAAACTTCCCAAGCACAATCTTGGTTTAGCCTATGCCAATTACTAAGTATTGATAAACGCGATCGCGATCGTAATTTATTAATAACTTCAGTCAAACTTTCTACTAAATCAAGCATTTTCCACTTCTCTAAATATTATCTTGTTATACATTTCTTAACTATTCCATTGTGTACGGGAAAGGCTGCTCTAATGAGCGTGTCAACCAACCACTTTCCGCCATTGACGGCAAACCTAAACTTTTGAGAGTAGGCGTTATATAGTGAGTGTCTATAGTTCTTCCTGAAAATCCATTAGATAAGCGTTGTTGATGAAATCTAATATCTTGGTGAGGGAATAAATATTTATGTGTTAAAAGAGTCATCAATACAGTATAAACAGCTTTTTGATTAGAACAATTTACAGCTACTAGTTTGACGCTATTTAAAATTTGTTCTGGAATTCTTCGTGTTTCTGAGATGACCTCTTTGGAGTTGTGTGAATTATTTAATATAGATTTATATATTTCTAGTAGTTTATCTTGATGATTCATTGATTAATTGAAAAGTGCTAATTGTTTAGAGCTAAATATTCGAGTTTGGGAAGATTCCATCAAAGTTTCTGAAAAATCTTTTTGAATTTCTTGTGCAATCTGGTAAATCATTGGTACACATACCGAATTACCAATTTGTTTATAAGAACTCCCTAACACATTACATGGTTTAAAATTTTCGGGAAACCCCATTATCTTATAGCATTCAGTTATTGTTAACTTTCTTACCTTGTCTTCCGATGGAATATATATAAAAAAGCGTCCAGATGTCTCTTGTGAAGGAATTGTGGGATGAACACCTACTACCGAATAAATTCGGTTGGGTTGGTGATGCACTCTAGATAAATGTTCAGTATTCGGTCTAACTCCTTTTTTCCAAATAGTTTTATTAGTTCTATATCCTACGAACATTAGTCCTGATTGTTGATATTTAGGATTATCAATTAAAGTATATTCATCAGGTAATAAGTAATCAAACTTCTCGTTTTTGCATAAAAATTCTTTTAACTTAGGAATTGGTCTAACAATAGGTAGTTTTTTAAAATTGAAAAACTGTTTTTTGCTAGCAATAATAATCAATCTTTCTCTGTTTTGAGGGACTCCAAAATCTTTGGAATTTAACAGGGCGTAGTTAACATAGTAACCAATGTCTTCTAGTGATTCTAATATGACTTTTAAGGTTTTCCCTCCATCATGATAAATCAAATATTTGACGTTTTCTAGAACTGCAAAAGGTGGTTGTTTAGCTTCTAAAATTTGGCAAATATGAAAGAATAATGTCCCTCTTGTATCTTCAAATCCTTTACGTTTTCCACATATACTAAAAGGCTGGCAAGGGAATCCAGCTGTTAGCACTTCAAAATCTGGAATAGATTCAATATCTATTTTGGTTATATCTGAAAATGGGATTTCGTTGAAGTTGTTTTTATAAACTTCTTGACAGCTTGCATCAATTTCACAAGAATAAACACACTGGTAGCCAGCTTGATTAAATCCTATCCGAAACCCTCTAATACCCGCAAATAAATCTATAAATCGTAGTGAGTTCAAAACTATTAGAATCCTAAGTTTTAATATTTTGTTGCAAGACTATTATAATAACTCATAGCGTTTTTAATTGTAATGTGTTTCTTCACGATCAGGCAATACTTATGCCCTGCGCGGCAATCCAAGCCGTAGTCCATGCACTTTGAAAATTAAAACCACCCGTAACTCCATCAATATCTAATATCTCTCCTGCAAAATATAAACCCTGACAAATCTTACTTTCCATCGTCTGAAAATTTACATCTTGTAAACGAATGCCACCACAGGTGACAAACTCTTCTTTAAATACACCTTTCCCTGCGATCGCATATTCACTAGCGGTTAACACATTCACAATTTGCTGAATTGCTTTGTTAGAAATATCTGCCCAGCGCTTTTCGAGTTCAACTTCGGCTTTGTCGAGTAGATATTCCCATAAGCGTAGTGAGATATCGACAGGGCAGTAATTAGAGATAAATTTTTTGGGTTGCTCAGATTTAGCATCTAATAAAGTTTGTTTAACAGCTTCTGGCTTGAGAGTAGGAATCCAATTAACGGCTAATTTGGCTTGATAGTTGCAATCATGCAATTCTCGTGCCGCCCATGCGGACAACTTCAAAATGGCGGGACCACTCAATCCCCAATGCGTAATTAATAAAGCGCCTGATTGTTCTAATTGATTGTGAGCAGATTTTTTCTTTTCAGTATTAGGATTTGAAGTTAAAAGTTTAACTGTGGCAGGATTTACGCTGACTCCTGCGAGTTCGTGTAGCTTAGAATCTTTGATATTAAATGTAAAAAGTGAAGGGACAGGTGGCTCTAGCTCATGTCCTAGCGATCGCGCGATCGCATAACCAGATGGACTGCTACCTGTGGCGAGTAATAGGCGATCGCCAATTAGTTCTTCTCCATTCTTAAGTATTAGCTCAAATTTATTTCCTCTGCGATTAATATTTTGAACCACAACATTTGTGCGTAAGTTCACCCCTGCTTTTTTCGCCGCAAACATTAGTGCTTCCACAATTGTTTCTGAATCATCGGTGATTGGGAACATTCTGCCATCAGCTTCTGTCTTTAGCTTTACACCTTCTGTATTAAACCAGCGCACTACGTCTAAAGCCTGAAAGCGTGAAAATGCCCCCCGCAGAGCCTTGCCGCCACGAGGATAATTTTGGACTAATTGCGAAGGTTCAAAGCAGTGATGTGTGACATTGCAACGTCCACCGCCTGAGATTCGCACTTTTGCGAGCGTTTGTCGCCCTGCTTCTAGCAAAGTCACTCGCGTATAGGAAGCCTTAGCCGCGTGGATTGCGCCAAAAAATCCTGCTGCACCACCACCAATTACGATAACTTCTAAATTATTAGCCATATTTCTATCATCAGGATGACTACATTGATTACGGTTTCGTGACAACATCTACATATGCGTCC
>JAYTWB010000043.1:0-1894 GCA_043743655.1 Cyanobacteriota bacterium
CAAGAGCGATCGCACCAGGGATATCACCTTGGCGATATTCTTCTAATAATCCATGGGTGGCAAGATGAACGAAGCGCGCACGTTTCATTTTTTTGACAATTTCCACTTTTGTCGCTTGGTTACCCGTTAAAAAGGTTGTATTGAATGTTGTATTGAATAAAGTAGCGATTGCTTCTGCTTCCTTTGCGGCTCCTGGCAAAGATGGTAATTGTATGGGTGGATTGCCTAAACTAGGCATAGTGGGATTACCAACAATCAGTATTTCTTGCAGATTGACTTTTAGCGATCGCTGTCGCATTTGATGAGTGAGATCGAGAACTTGGATAGCAGGGGCAATTTGGACAGTATAACCCTCAAGCAAGAACTTGTTTTGGGGATCAATAAGCGCTGCAAATGGAACTAAAAACAGCATTGATTGAGGTAAGAAAATCACCCTCGTATTAACATCACTGGGTAGTAAGTCTTGAATCGGCTGAATGAGAATAGTATGTAGTTGCTTTAGCTCAGCATATTTGACTAATACATCTTGAGGATTCTGCTCGACTGAGTTGGCATCATTTAGTAAGCCGCGTAAATCTGATACAAGATCAACAAGCGGATTGTTGAGTTTGGTGAGATCGACTTCTCGAAATGCGATCGCTCCTGTGGGCTGTACTACCCAAATATAGAGCTTAATATATTCGCCTTTGAGCTTGCCTTGTCCGATGAAACTGGGATCAGTAATCAGAGAGTATTCCACCAGCACTGCATTTTGTTGTTGAGCAATGCGGCGAATATCAGCGATATTCACTGATGATAAAGGTGTAATGCTGGGTTCATTTTTTGATTCTGATTTTGATGATCCACTTGAACTGAGGCGGCGCGATAGAAGCTCAGCAAAAGCACGCGCCCGTCCACTTTCAGCGATTTCTAAAGCTTCTTCAGGCTTGCCTTGTGCCACCATAATTTGCTGAAGTTGATTGAAGGAATGAAGCTGGGTATCAAAAATCGAAATCTTGTCGTTATCGCTTAAATTGGCACGCAGGGATTCCAATAAACTCAGCGCAGTCCGAAATTTTTGCTCTGCTTCTGGATACTTTTGCGATCGCCACAGTGTATATCCCCAATTACTTAAAGTTATCGCTTCTAAGCGGCGATCGCCTATGCGTTTGGCTAACAGCCAGCTTTGCTCTTGATATGCCAAAGCTGGCTCGTATTCTTCCAGAAATACATAGGCTAATCCTAATCCACCGATCGCCGCCCCTTCAATACGCGGATTTTTTAGTTCCTTTGCGACCATCAAAGCTCGTTCATAATAGGCGATCGCTTGCTTATATTGACGCTGAACATGATGTACTGAGCCAATATTATTAAGTTCTTCACCTTCAGCTTCGCGAAAGCCTATTTTCTGAGCAATGGCAAGACTTTGTTTGTAATATTCAATTGATTCTTTGTATTCTTCTTTCGCCGCCGCAATTAATCCTAAACTATTGAGCAATAGAACTACACCACTATTATTCCCAACTGATTTGGCAATTTTGAGACTTTGACGATAAAAAATATCGGCTTTATTATAATTGCCAAGATCAAAATAGATATTACCCAGACTAGCAAAAACCTGTCCTTCTCCTTGCCGATCGCCTAATTCTTGTCTAACTGCTAACCCTTGATTATGCAGTTCTAGAGCTTTTTCATAGTTGCCGATAACCCGATAGTTGTTGCCCAGATTGCCTAAAGCTATAGCTTCAATTTTTCGATTGCTCAGATTTTGCGCCAAATTTAGCAATTGCTGCGAATACGCGATCGCTTGTTGATACTTGCCTAGCCTCTGTGATGCTTCCGCCAGAGTCTCTAAGACGGTCATCTCGCCTTTACGATTCTTTTGCTGCTGATAAAGCTGGAGAGCTTTTTGCCA
>JAYTWB010000044.1:0-5800 GCA_043743655.1 Cyanobacteriota bacterium
ATCTAAAGGTAATCGTGTTGTGGCGCAAAGCGTAGCAACACGATTACCTTTAAGTCTAAGGTTGGCTGAGATAGCGCGGTAGATGGCGGAACAATTTGCTGGATTGCAGCATTCTCAATATGTAATAACTAGAAGTTGGTAAGAAGATAATCATTGACCAACCAAATTGGTCAGGAACTTCGATTTGAAAAAATATCGGGAATACCAACATTAATACAGTAGATAAACCCACTGATACAATTCCGAGAATTGCGGCTGTAGAATTTTTGAAAAAAGTTCGCACTTTCCAAATCGAGATATCGGTAATGCTCCAAAAAACAAACAGACAGAAAATCATGCCAATTATGGTGCTAACACCTTGCGCCTGACCTCTGGCGATATCTTGGAAAGTATCTGAATTAACTAGAGTTGAGCTATATGGAACTCTGAGCAGCGCCCAACCACTGATGTAATAAGATAAGACATAGCCTGTGGTCATCGCGATCGCACCAAAAACTCCTGCGATACAACTGAAACCTAAGACATCTCGCAAGAAGTTCTCCAACCGCTTCGGTTTTAGCCAGCCAAATGCAATCCAGATCGTGGGAAAGCCGACAACTGCTAGGGTAATTACAGTCATATGGCGCGGCTCAATCGGAAATGGCAACTGGACAAATCCTGCAAATGAGATTGTTAGGATCACCATGATATTTTTGGTGAGATAGAGCAGTGCCGAAGAGAGTATCTTTTGTTTGATGTCATCTCCTGCGGCGAAGGCTTGGGGCAGTGCCGAGAGATTGTTGTCTAGCAGCACGATATCGGCAACGTCTTTGCTGATCTGCGCGCCATCATTCATCGCGATCGCTAACTGAGCCTCTTTGAAGGCGGGGACGTCATTCACACCATCGCCAACCATACCCACATAGCCACCACGCTTGACCATTGCCGAAATTAGGCGGCGCTTCATGTCGGGTGTAATCCGACCAAAGACCGTACCATAAGCCGCAGACTCACTAAAAGTGCGCGCATCCATTGCTTCTAAAACTTTTTGAGTAAAGACTGCATCATCAGGAACGGCAATCCCTGCTTGACGCGCGATCGAGGTCACAGTTTCGACACTATCGCCTGAGATTACTTTGAGTCGAATATTTTTATTTTGGAGCTCGGCGATCGTGGCGATCACGTCAGGGCGGAGGCTGTCTTCTAGTAGCACCAATCCGCGATCGCGCCGATTGGCTGGCAAGGCAGGATTTTTGTTGGTTATATCAATACTTTCTTCGCTGGTGACAACTGCGATCGCGCGCAAGCCTTGACGGGCATATTCTTTCGCTTTTTCCTGCATCTCAGGATCGCTAAATAATATTTCGGGCGCACCGACCATGATTGTCGTGCCGATATTAATGGCGATCGCACCCCATTTACGACTAGAACTAAATGGAACTTCGCTAACAAATTGCGACTGCGATCGCGGCTTATCGGTGAAGTTTGCCATTGCTTTCGCACTACTATTCTGAGTTCCCATCAGACTTGTATAGAGCGCAATTAGTTCTCGCAATGAGTCTTGATCAGTATCACCGAGTGGCACGATCTCTTTCACCACTAACTTGTTTTGGGTTAGGGTTCCCGTCTTGTCAGTGCATAAAATCCGCACACTATTCATCGAGTCAACCGCATTGATTTTTTGAATCAGGGTTCTCTTCTTACTGATCTCCACTGCTCCGATCGCAAAGGCAACACTAATCGATAGAATTAATCCTGCTGGCACAAAACTATTGATAATCACCGAAGCGTAACGAATCGTGTCCACCATTGTCCGACTTGAATTGAGGCTAGAGGCAAGATGTAAGAACGCCGCCACAATCAGAACAAGAATAAAAATCTCAACAAGAACGTCAATCTTTTTCTGTAAAGGTGTAAACACACGCTTATAAACTCGCGAAGACTGGGATAGCTTCACAGCATAGCTTTCATTCCCGATTTTGTCGGCACGAAACACACAACTTCCGGCCAAACAGAACGAACCTGATAACACAATGTCATCAATCTGCTTTGCAACTGGATCGGACTCTCCTGTGAGCAAAGACTCATCCATTTCCACATTTTGAGAACTCAGCACGGCTCCATCGACAGGAGCGCGATCGCCGGGATTAAGCTCGATCAGATCATGGCGGACGATCTCCCCGACAGGAATTTCTAATGATTGGCGATCGCGCCGCACTTTAACTTTCTGCACAGATAGTAGTGCTAGTTTATCCAAGGTTTGCTTTGCTTGAATCTCCTGCACCACGCCCACAAGGATATTCATAAATACTGAAAATCCTGAAAAAATTGCATCGGTAAACTGTCCGAGCGCCATCAACAGGATTAAAACCACTCCAAAGGTAACGTTAAATAACGTAAAGACGTTTTCTTGAAAGATATCTTTGTAAGTACGGCTTGATCGCATGACCACGACATTGACATCACCGCGCTGCTTTCGCTCAGCGACTTCAGATGTACTAAGTCCTATTTCGAGACTGTCAGGGCTTACTGAGGCGATCGCAGGCAAGTCTGGCTGCGCTTCGGATGGATATGTAGGTTGAGACATAGACATACAGGCTTGTTGTGTCTGAAGTATATAACTTCTGCGATGATTTGACACTCTCAGCGAGTCACCGCGTACTAATATAAAACCAGAATCAGTGGGGCGGCAAAGCCGCCCCACTGATTCTGGTTTTTGCCAGCTACTTACCTCAATTAAAACTTAAACTTATGATCACATTGCAAGTAAATGGTGACGATCGCACATGTGAGCCAAATCTCACCATGACCAAATTACTGGAATTTCTCGGACTCAATCCTCGCTTAGTGGCTGTGGAATATAACGGCGAAATTTTACATCGTCAATTATGGGAAAAGACGATCGCCAAAAAGGGCGATCGCTTAGAAATTGTCACGATTGTGGGCGGTGGTTAAAGGCTTATAAGGCAAGCAAGTTATAATTTTGTAAGTACATAATCAATCAGATTAATCAGCATCGCAGGCAATTGGCACAGGCTATGATCGCATCATCACAAATCCCCGCTACTGTCCTCACAGGTTTTCTTGGCGCAGGCAAAACCACATTACTCAACCATATTCTGACGGCGGAGCATGGCAAAAAGGTCGCCGTAATCGTCAATGAGTTTGGCGAAATTGGCATCGATCAGCAACTCGTGATTGGTGCTGACGAAGAAATCTTTGAAATGAATAATGGTTGCATTTGCTGCACTGTGCGCGGCGATCTGATTCGGATTATCGGCAATCTGATGCGCCGCCGCCATAAATTTGATCTGCTTTTAATCGAAACTACGGGCTTAGCCGATCCCGGCCCTGTGATCCAAACTTTCTTTATGGATGAAGATATTCGTAATCAAGTTGAGCTTGATGCTGTCGTCACTGTGGTGGATGCAAAGCACGTTCAACAACATTGGGGCGATCGCGAAGTTCTTGAGCAAATTGGTTTTGCAGATGTGATTTTGCTTAACAAAACTGATCTGGTTACTGATGCTGAATTAGAGGAACTCGAAGCCAAAATCAAACATCTGAACGTTTTAGCAAGAGTTGATCGCGTCCAGCTAAATCAAGCCAATGACCTTGACAGAGTTCTCGATACAGTTCTCAATGTCGGTGGTTTTGACTTGGAGCGCATTCTCGAAACAAATCCTAAGTTTCTCAAAGCTGAAGAGAAGCATGATCATGATCACAAACACGACCATCACAGCCACGAGCATCATCACCATGTCCATGATGATGAAATTGGCTCTGTTAGCATTCTCGAAGCAGGCGAAGTCAATCAATACAAGTTCCAATCATGGATTAGTGAACTATTAAGAACTCAAGGTCAAGATATTTTTCGCTCTAAGGGAATCATCAATCTCTCTGGTTCCACAGATCGACTGGTGTTTCAAGGTGTGCATATGCAGTTTGACGCAACTCGCGATCGCCCTTGGCAAGAGCATGAACTCCGCAAGAATCAATTAGTATTTATCGGACGACATCTCGATCATGACAAATTGCGAGCAGGTTTTCTGGGTTGCTTAGCATAAGTTATGCATATAAAACTTTAAAAGCGCCGCTTCGCGGCGCTTTTAAAGTTTTATATGGGTTTTTAATTTTTAGCAGGAGGCAATGATAATTTAACGTGTAAATCCTTTAGCTGCGAATCATCGACACTTGATGGCGCATCAGTCATCAGGTCGCGGGCTTGCTGAGTTTTGGGGAAGGCAATCACATCGCGGATTGAGTCTGCTCCTGAGATGAGCATCACTAGGCGATCGAGTCCAAATGCTAAACCACCATGAGGAGGAGTTCCATATTCAAAAGCCTCAAGCAAGAAGCCAAATTTCTCTTTTGCTTGCTCTGGACTCAGTCCGATCGCACTAAATACTTTTTCTTGCACATCGCGCTTATGAATTCTGATACTACCGCCGCCGATCTCAGTACCGTTTAGCACCATGTCATAGGCGAGGGCGATCGTGTTTAAACCAATTTCTTGACCATCACTGATGTCTTCAGGGCGCGGCGATGTGAAAGGATGATGCAGTGATTCTAAACGATTCTCACCCGCATTCCATTCAAACATCGGGAAGTCTGTGACCCAGACAAAATTAAGTTTGTTCTCATCGATCAATCCCATCTCGCGACCGAGCGCTAAACGCAAACGATAGAGAGATTCATTGACGATCGCCTTTTCACCTGCACCAAACAGCAAGATAGTCCCTGCGATCGCACCCGTGCGTTTTAGCAATTCTTGTTTGACTTCTTCGGTGAGGCTATCTTTGAGCGCGCCGATAGTGTCGATTGCGCCATCTTCACGGACGCGGATGAATGCCAATCCTTTTGCGCCATATTGAGCGACCAGATTTGCGAGATCACCACCTGGTTTGATGCGCGTATTAGAAATGGCTGCATCACCACCGATGACTGGCAAAACTTTGATCATGCCGCCGTTAGCGATCGTGTTGGCAAAAACTTTAAATCCAGAATTAACGAATAAATCGGAAACATTTACCAATTCCATTCCAAAGCGCGTGTCAGGGCGATCGCATCCGTAGCGATCCATGGATTCGGCATAGGTGAGTCGCGGAAATTCACCTAACTCAACGCCTTTAACCGTCTTAAAAATATAGCGAATCAGCTTCTCATTTAGTTCTAAAATTTCTTCTTGCGACATGAAACTCATTTCCATGTCCAGTTGCGTAAATTCGGGTTGGCGATCGGCGCGAAGGTCTTCATCACGGAAGCATCGCGCAATCTGATAATAGCGATCGCATCCACCCACCATTAGCAATTGCTTGAACAACTGTGGTGATTGAGGCAAGGCATACCATTGACCTGCATTCACGCGGCTAGGCACAAGGTAGTCCCGCGCTCCTTCAGGTGTCGATTTACAAAGGATGGGAGTTTCCACTTCCATAAAGCCATATTCATCTTCGAGGAAGCGGCGCATCGATTTGACAACTTCAAATCGGAGTCTGAGATTGCTCGATAGGCGATCGCCACGCATATCGAGATAGCGATATTTAAAGCGCAATTCTTCTTTGATTGTGTCCGCATCAGAAATCAAGAACGGTAAAGGCTTGCTGACGGCATTAAGCAATTCAATTGATTCTGCATAAATTTCGACTTCACCCGTGGCAAGCCTCGGATTGAGCGAATCATCAGGACGTTTAGAGACTTTGCCAATAATTTTGACCACATACTCGTTTCGCATCTCTCCTGCAAGGTCATAGGAGACGGGAGTACGCTGAGGATCGCTGACGATCTGCAAGACTCCTGTGCGATCGCGCAAATCTAAAAA
>JAYTWB010000045.1:0-2715 GCA_043743655.1 Cyanobacteriota bacterium
TGATTCTTAATTCCAAAACCAGATATAAAAAAGCGGCGCAATGCGCCGCTTTTTTATATCTGGTTTTTATTTTGAGTTTTATTTTGGATTTTATAAACATAAGCCCTCTCTAATGCTTGAGTTAGGTCTTGAATTTGCACAGGTTTGCTCACATAATCTTGCATTCCCGCTTGTAAGCAAATATCGCGATCGCCCTCTAAGGTATTAGCCGTTAAAGCAATGATCCAAGGATTTTGGTGAGACTCTAAAATAATTCTTTTCGTAGCAATTAGTCCATCTATTTCTGGCATATTCACATCCATGAGAATTACATCATAGGTTTGGCAATATAGTGACTCTATGACTTCGAGACCATTTGCCACCGTATCGACTTGATAGCCCAAACGATTAAGAAAACAAGTAGCAACTTTTTGATTGACAATATTATCTTCAGCTAGCAAGATTTTTAAAGGGAATCTCACCGCAAAATCTTCATTGAACAGTGAAAAGCCGCTCTTTTTTGTCTGTAATATCAGGTTTTGAGTTTGTTCTACAGCCGCAACTGTAGAAATCGTAAATGAGAACGTAGAACCAACCCCAACTTCACTATCAACTGACATTTTACCGCCCATGAGTTGGGTTAGGCGATTGGCGATCGCTAGCCCTAGCCCAGTACCGCCATAGTTACGAGTAGTGGAAGAATCCACTTGGCTAAATGGCTTAAATAAGCGATTATAACGCTCTTTGGGAATGCCGATACCTGTATCTTTAATTGCAAATTTTATAGTAAGGTCAAGACCCATTTGGACAGATACTTCCAAAGTTACAGAACCTTTCGGTGTAAATTTAATCGCATTATTTAATAAATTGATTAATATTTGTCGCAAGCGAGTTATATCGCTCATAATCCATTCAGGCAGATCAGCAGACAGGCAATAAGTTAACTTAATATCTTTAGCTCTTGCTAAAACTGATAAAAGGTCAAGACAATCTTCAATACAATTTCGCAAATTGAGAGCTTGAATATCTAGGCTAAATTGTCCTGATTCAATCTTTGAAAAATCAAGAATGTCATTGATAATTGTCAGCAAACTATCACCGCTCGATCTAATTATTTCGATAAATTCTTGTTGTTCAGAGTCAAGCTTTGTATCTAATAGTAAACTTGCCATGCCAATCACGGCATTCATCGGCGTGCGAATCTCATGACTCATCGTGGCAAGAAACTCACTCTTAGCATGATTAGCGGCTTGCGCTGCTTCCATACTTTTAAGAAGTTCTTCACTCCTTTCTAGTACTCTTATTTCTAAGTTGAGATTAGCTTGTTGAATTTCTTGAAACTTCTCTTGTAGCGCGATCGCCATAGCTTGAAAGTTATAACCAAGAGTATCGATTTCGGCAAAACTTTTGGATTCCCATGTAAAATCTGACTTCACAGAAAGATTTTGTTGTAAGTCGGTGGTGAGTCGCATCAACTTCGCGATCGGCTTAACTAAGCGGCGACTAAGCTCGTTTGCCACGATTGCCGCCATCACAATAATCATTAGTACGATCACCAAAATGTAACTGTATAGGTTTTCGAGAGCATCAACAAAAGGAACTGGCGACATTCGCACAACTAGAGTCCAAGGATTGCGATCGCCGATCGCGACTTGCTGCACATAATAAGACTTACGCCAACGAGACATCAGCGGAGTTCCTTTAGTTTGTGGAACCCATTGGATTTGTTCGGGTTTGAAGTTACGAATTTCACCGTTTTGTTGCCAATCAAAAAATTGTCCTATCAATAAATTTGGAGAAGTACTAGAAATTATTTTTTTAGAACGATCAATTAAAATTGCTTCAGTTTTCCATGCTGTTGATTCTTCTTCTAAAAGACCTCTGAATTTAGTAATATCTAGCGAACCGATCACAATGCCATTAAAGCGATTATTTTTTAAAATTGGTACTGCCACATCACATATTGATGTGGATTGATTGCGATCAAAATGAATATTGCTGAAGACTATATCTAAGCTATAACGTGCCTTTTGAAAAACATCTTCATTAGCTATATATTCACTTAGCCTAGTTCTATCTGCATCTGAGATAGTAGGAAATGCCGATAGAATATTGCCTTGAGCATCTGTGACATAGACACTTAAAAATGATGGTGTGACTTTAGTTAATGCAGTAGTCACAAATTGTAAACGTTCCCAATTCTTATCGTTAGCAGCTAAAGTCGCTAGTTCTTGTAAAGTCCGTAAATTGGTGCGATTCCAACTTTCTAGATCAACAGATATAGCCGCCGTGCTAGAACGTAACTGATTACTAATTTGATTTTCAATATTGTATAGAAATTGATAGCCTGTTAATATAGCAATAATTAATACAGGAAAAAATACAAAAGCGACTAATAAGTTAGATAACACTTTCTGAATAGTTAAATGATCCTGCTCAAGTTTTCTTTGCTGAAACCATTTTCGTAACGGTAAGTAGTCAAGACATAAATGAGCAAAGAGTGCATTAAATGCATCATTGATTACTTGTTTTAGGACAACTAAAATAATTGAACTAATCTCAAGTTTCAGAAAAAAATAATACGAAGCAAAACATAAAGGAGCGCCCAAGCAGAACCAATAAGTCAGCACTAGCAAGACCATATTGGGCGATCGCTTTTGTTGATTTCCCCAATTTAATCCAACTCCCACCCATAGAGATTCTAAGATAAATAGGATGGCGGCGTATGGATGTCCC
>JAYTWB010000046.1:0-2886 GCA_043743655.1 Cyanobacteriota bacterium
CAAAATCCAGATCGAGGGATTTGAAGCTGTGCTAAAAAGTGATCCTAAAAATCAAACAGCCTTGATTGGTTTAGTAAATCTTAGAAATCAAATTGGTAATCCTAAGGGGACAATTGAACCACTTCAAACCCTTGCGGACACCTTTCCCGATCAGCCTGAATATCGGATGACCTTAGCTAGAACTTACATTGAACTCAAAGACCCAAAAAACGCATCTGCTGAGTACCGCAAAGTTTTGATCACCAAGCCGGGATTTATCCCTGCATTGCAAAGTATAGTTAGCATCGAGCTAACTGATAAACGCCCTGAAGCTGCGATCGGTATTCTGCAAGATGCCCTCAAGACTGCCGAAACTGCTAACAAAATCCAAGCAAATACAGTGGATACAAGTTCAGTACGTTGGATACTGGGTGAAGTTTATCGCCAACAAAATCGCTTTGATGATTCGATCGCTACTTACGATCAAATGATCAAAGAAAATGCGAAAGATTTTCGTCCTTACATTGGCAAAGCTCAATTGAAGCAAATCCAAGGTAAAGAAGATGAAGCTAAGAAACTTTTTGATAAAAGTATTGAACTGGCTCCTGCCGAATTTAAAGACGAAGTAAAACGTCTCGCCGCGCTCTCTCCTCAAAAGCAACCGTTTACAAATCCTGCCCAAGCACCTAGTGACGCTCCAGTTAAAAAACCATAAAGTTTTTGTATAGAAGAAGCGGTGCTTTGCGCGGCTTCTTCTATACAAAAACTTTATGGTTTTTTATGAAAAAGATTCACCGATCGCACTCCTTGCACCGTTCACAAAATCCCAACCTGACTGTAATTTTTTGCCCGCAGGCTGTACTTCGGTGATTAGCAATAAACCTTGCTTAGTCTGCACCACCAATCCTTTGCCTTTACGGATATCAGCAATCTCTCCCATCCGATCAAGATTCTCATTGCCAGCAATAATTTCTGACTTAGTAATCTTTAGGCGTTGACCGCGATAGTCGGTATAGCAATTAGGATAGAAAGCTCGAATTCGATTATGCAGAGTGATCGCTTCTGAGTTCCAATCTATTTGCCAATCCTCGCGTCCAATCATCGGTGAGTAGCAAGAAGCTTGATCGTCTTGAATCTCAGGCGTAATTGTATCTAGACGGCGCAGAGTTTCGACTAATAAATCTGCGCCGAGATTGGCAAGTTTGACACTCAAAGTATCAGTATTATCTTCAGGTAAAATCTGCAACTCAGCTTTGAGTAACATCGCGCCCGTATCGATACCCGCATCCATTTGCATAGTTGTGATCCCTGTGATGCTCTCACCATTGGCGATCGCCCACTGCACTGGAGCCGCCCCGCGATATTTCGGCAATAGCGAACCATGAACATTGATGCAGCCATATTTTGGCATGTTCAAGATTTTTTGTGAAAGTATCTGTCCATAAGCGACAACGACAAATACATCTGCGGCAACAGCTTTAAGTTCTTCTAGAACAAGTTGATCCTTCTTAAGGCGATCGGGTTGCCAGATTTTTAGCTCACGACTTAGATCAAGATGTTTAGCGATCGCCGCTGCTTTTACAGGCGAAAAACTAACTTGACTACCCCTACCCCGTCTCGTGTCAGGTTGAGAGACTATACCAACTACTTCGATATCTGGCTCTGACAGTAAGCGATTTAATGTGGGAACCGCAAAGTCTGGGGTTCCAAAAAATACGATACGCATAAAATGAGATACGCATGAATTATGTATTTAGCGATCGCGCATGGCTCGGCGATCGCTTTTAATGGGGGTGAAGGGACTTGAACCCATACGACCTTACAGTCAACGGATTTTAAGTCCGTAGCGTCTACCATTCCGCCACACCCCCGCAAGGCTTTGCAATTGTAGCGTGAAATGGGTGAACTTAAGATCAGAAATTTAAAATTTTATCTAAACGCTAGAAAAAGAGAGGCGACACGAAGTGCCACCTCTCTTTTTCTAGTCTTTAGGTTAGATGTCTTCGTTGTCCCATTTATCTTCGGTATAACCGAGTTGAACAGCTGCTGCTTGCTCCTTAGCGGTGAGGTCTTCCCAATTTTTTTCCGCTGATTCAGGGAGATCGTCTTCTCCTTCCCAGCTAGATTGCGTCCAGCCTAATACGCCCCAAAGTTGTTTGTCTTCACTTGGGAGATCGTCCCACTCAGGAAAATCTAACTCATCATCCCAATTTTCTTCATTCCAACCTAGTTGAGTCCAGAGAGCTTGTTCAGCACTGGTCAAATCTGACCAAATTAGTTCACTCCAAAACTCATTAGGATCGCCAGTTACTTCACGGATAGTGGTCATAAAATACCTTTTTGTTTTTTTTGTAAATTGAGATTGATTCAGATTTACTTGGATATGATCATAAGTTTTGCTAGCTTCGCTAGGCAACAACTAAAACTTAACCTTTTATGCGACCACTAGCTTGATTAATTAAGGCAACTAATTAATTTAACGAAAGCGCGATTTCCAAATTCTTTGATAGTCAGCATTATTCAAACCACCCGATGTATTGAGATTATTAGCTTGAATAGTTTGATTGAGTGCGGCAATGCGATCGCCAGTTGCAGGGTGAGTGCTTAAAAATGCAGGAGCGCCGCCACCGCTAGAGCTAACCAGCTTTTGCATAAAAGCGGGCATCGCACTGGCGGCAAAACCTGCTCGAGTGATATTTAACAAACCTCGGCGATCGGCATCAAACTCAGCTTCTCGACTATTGGGCAACCGCAGTGCCAGATCGACACCGATCCCCACTAAGCGATCATCACCAACACCCGCAATTGTGGCAATACCTTGCGCGATCGCCGACTGTTTCATTTGTTCCAGAGCATGACGACCAGAGATATGCCCCATTTCGTGACCGATCACACTCGCTAGTTGGG
>JAYTWB010000047.1:0-6491 GCA_043743655.1 Cyanobacteriota bacterium
GTTTCGTCCTGATGCACAAGGCAAAGTCTTGATAAAAGTGCCACTGAGTAGCGCTCTAAAACAATCTACCACCGTGATTATCACAATTGAGCCAAATCAAGATATGCCCGAACCCACAGGCGAAATGGTGATGAAAGGAGAAGTTTAACGATCCAAAAGAGATGCTTTGCCTCTCTTTTGCAAATCTGTCGCCGTTTCACACTTTTGGGGTTTTGATTTGTCTTGACTACAAATATATCTCATCCAATTTCTTAAGTTATGCGTATATCAAATAACTAAACTTTGATATTTGGAAAGAGAGCTAATAATGTGGATAGAATTTTGGTCGATCGTCGGCGCTTTTTAACTTATTTGAGATTAGGTGCTTTAGGGCTGGGAAGTACTGCTTGTGCTAATCAATTTAGTCCTAAACAGTCATCTGTAGCGATCGCGTCTAAAACTATCGAGCCTAAAACTACAGAGTCAACTCCCAATCCTGAAGTTTCACAAGCATCGCCAAATAACAAATCAAGTGATAAAAAACTACCCGAGTTTCAAGGGATTTCCGAATGGTTAAATTCTAATCCTTTAACTATTCAAGACTTAAAGGGAAATGTGGTTCTAGTTCAGTTTTGGACTTTTAGTTGCATCAATTGTCAGCGTACTTTGCCTTATGTCACCAAATGGTATGAGCGCTATGCGCCTAAAGGATTAAAGATGATCGGTGTGCATACGCCAGAATTTGCCTTTGAGCGCGATGCGAACAATATTAAAGATGCCATGCAAAAACATGGCATCACTTATCCAGTTCCGATTGACAACGAGTTTAAAACTTGGAAGGCTTACGGCAATGAATATTGGCCGCACTTGTATCTAGCCGATCGACAAGGCAATCTTGTCTATGACCATATTGGCGAAGGTGCTTATGAGAAGACCGAACAAACAATTCAAAAACTATTGGGATAACTGCGATGGGACTATCTCCTTTAGCGATCGCATTGGCTCTATCAGGCGGATTACTAACTGCCTTCTCTCCTTGTGTTTTACCCATCTTGCCTATTGTGATCGGGCGATCGCTGCAAACTCATCGCTATGGACCAGTTGCTTTAGTCGCTGGAACAATTAGCGGGTTTGCGATCGCGGGAAGTTTACTCGGTATCGTCAGCTTGTGGCTGACTGGATTCGCAAATTTTATGCGGGTTTTCGCGATCGTAGTTTTACTAATCCTCGGCTTCCTGTCGATCTTCCCAAAATTGAGTTATCTTTTGCTCGCGAAGTTACCAAAGCCAAAATTAAGAGAACCTGAGCGGATAAATTTATTAGGCGAATTTCTCTTAGGCTCGCAACTAGGATTGTTATGGACACCCTGCGCGGGATCAGTCTTAGGAAGTATCTTAATTTTAGCGGCTGTTGATCAGCAAGTTTTCAGTGCATTTATTTTGCTGGTTTTCTATGGATTGGGCGCAGGAATCCCGATGTTATTAGTTGCTTATGCTAGTCGATATTTCAGTAAATCCTTTCGGCAATTACGCGCTCATAGTAAACTTTTACAAAGAGTTGGAGGTGTGATGATCGCAATTACGGCGATCGCGATTATTTTAGGCTGGGATGTCAAATTACAACTTTGGTTAGCCCCGTTCTTTCCCGCTTTACCGCTATAAAACCAAATTATTTTCAAAAAATTACTAGAAATTACGCATATATTCCTCATTTAAAGGCGGCTAAATATATGAGTCCAAAATCTGCTCCCGCTCCCAAACAAGCAATATTCATCAAAGCATTCCATTCTATAAATCTTCTCGCTCTAATCTTCATGACAGCTAGCGGACTGCAAATTTACAATGCCAATCCTGTATTTGGTGGACGCGCAGGATGGCGCTTCCCCAAAGAAATCCTATTGGGTGGATGGCTAGGTGCAGGACGAAACTGGCATTTTGCATCAATGTGGGTGTTTTCGATGAGCTTGTTGATCTATGGAATCTACATTTTCATCACCCGCCGTTGGAAACATCGCTTTGCCTCTGACAAAGACATTCAAGCTCTCCAAGCCAAAAATCCTAAGCGCAAAAACTATGCTTGGCATCGCCTTGTCTATACGGCGATCGTCCCCATTCTGCTCTTAGCAATTCTTTCTGGTTTATGTATGTATAAACCTGTTCAATTTGCATGGATTTCAGGCTTATTCGGCAGTTGGCAAAATCTTCGTGTCGCCCATTTTTTGACAATTCCGATAGTGCTGGTTTTTGCGATCGCGCATATCTTTCTATCTTTTAGAGTGGGCGGTTTAAAAATGATTCGCTCCATGTTCATTTAATTGTTGTCAATGGCGGCACTTCGCACTGCCATTCCATTATTTAATTATTATAAAAAATTATTATAAAAAAATGCAATTTGATAAACACTTACACAGTCGCTTTTCACGCCGTCAATTACTAAAGTACACGAGCTTATCAAGTATGGGCTTGTTGTTAGGAAGTTGTGATGTCTCTAATCAATCTCCGATATTTCAGCCGCTCAATCAACAGTCAGGAAATGTGCGAGGCTTATTTGAACCGCTCAATCAAAGTATTGAAGAATTAATTCTTCAAGCAAAAAATCCTGCGCCAGAATATCCCATCAGTGCGATCGAACCTAACGCATTATTAGTTAATTCCTTCGGAATCACACCTGTAATCGATCCAAATTCTTTTAAGTTAGTGATTGATGGCGCGGTGAACAATCCCATGCAATTGAGCATGAGTGATATCCAATCATTACCATTAATTTCCATGGTGATTCGGCATATTTGTGTGGAAGGGTGGTCAGCGATCGTGCAGTGGGGAGGTGTGCGCTTATATGATTTAGCGAAGTTGGTTCAACCCAAAGCAGATGCCCGTTATGTTTATTTTGAGTCAGGTGACAGATACTATGAGAGTTGGGATATAGCTTCCGCTTTACATCCGCAAACCTTACTTGCCTATCAAAAAAATGGTCAAGGTATATCAATTAAGAATGGCGCACCGTTGCGTTTAGCTTCTCCGATCAAGCTTGGCTATAAGCAATCAAAATGGGTAACTCGCGTCACCTTTACAAATGAACTGCCTCAAAAGCGTGGTTATTGGGTTGATGAAGGCTATGAATGGTTTGCAGGACTCTAATATCAACTAAAATCTAGCCATGCTAAATTTCTTTGCATCAGCTACACATAAAACCAATAATGCGATCGCCCAAGCCACAAAATCCTTAAATCAATATGGAATTAGCACAAGGACTCAGGAGCAGTTTACTGAATTCTTGAAGGGGCAAGATGAGCGATCGCTGTTTCATGCTAATCCACGCTTAATCGCTGACTATTTACAACTTTCTGAACGCGAAACCTTAAATATTTTAGTAATAGCTCTAAAGGAAGGTCTCGTTACTCTTAATTGGGATATTCAATGTCCAAAATGTCAGGGAATTGATTTTGCGGCACATCAGTTAGACCAGCTTAGAACATGGCATATCTGTCCTGTCTGTGATCACAAACATCAGTCTGATGCTGATCAAGAAGTACGGGTCACATTTAGTATTGATGAACGTTTGCGATCGCTCCCAAAAAATGCAGACGATCCCTCATTTCGTAAGCAGATCGATGCTAAGTATGGTGTAGTTTCAGGGCATCGACTCTTGACAGTACAAATGTTTCGCGATCTATTTCCGCGTGAAACGATGCCACCAAATGAAAGTTTGCTGATTCGTCAAGTCACAATTTTGTTTACTGATTTAGCTGGCTCCACGGCGCTCTATAGCCAAAAAGGTGATTCTCAAGCTTATAGTCTCGTAAATGAGCATTTTAATCTGCTCTTTAAAATTGTCGATCAACATAATGGCTCTGTAATTAAAACGATTGGCGATGCAATTATGGCAACCTTCACTTCGCCCGATGATGCGATCAAAGCAGCGATCGCTATGCAAGAAACAATGCAGAATTTCAATCATCGCTTTGAGTCGATAGACAATCACCTAATTCTCAAAGTAGGGGTTCATTCTGGTTCTTGTATTAGTGTCACTCTCAATGATCGCTCCGATTATTTCGGCACAACGGTCAACACAGCAGCGCGAGTAGAAGGACTCAGTGAAGGTAATGATATTGTTTTCACTGAGTCTTTGCTAAATAAGGCAAAGGCGATCGCCGATGAAAATCATTACAGTTATCAACAAAGTTCTGTCACATTAAAAGGGCTAAGTGAACCGATCATAGTTTTTCATGTCAAAGCTCAAAAAAAAGTCCCCACCTAGTGAGGACTTTGACAAGAAAAGGAACTAAGTGATCTTTTCTCGGATCAGCTAAGCGTGCTAATGGCACTTGAACTTCAGCTTTAAACTCCCAATTCCAATTTCTGTGCTACCCGTTCCTGAAATGCAGTTAGACCACCTTGATCTTTGAAAGTTTCATTCAGCGCTTCAATATGATCAAGCTCTACAGCTTTACCACCATGTAGATTAAGCTCAAAGCCAAAGACATCATTCTGACTGGGCGCATTATCCCAAATCTGAGCATCTTGTGTTTTCAACGATTCTGGAGCAATCCACAACACTTGAACACGACGAATAAGCGGATGGGTAGAATCTGGAACATTGTCAATCTGGTCATCCAAAGTCATAACTAAGTGAGTTACTTTTGTACGCTGGCGGAGCAGAATTAAATCGCCTTCTTGGGGTTTGCGAATGTTTTCATCTTGTCCTTTAGCCCAGTGCAGCTTAAACTCTGGCACTAAGTAAGGATAATGAATATAGTCATGTCGATATACCCATACATCAGGATTGTAAACGTTTTTAGTCCATTTAAGGCGTGACAAGTCAATTTTAGGATTCATTTAGTTTATTTGATATTAAAGATGAAATAAATTTAACCAATTCAATTTGTTTTAAATCTCTAATTCCCTCTACGCATTGCTGGTGTACAATCATACGTCTTTAACTCACCTTTTACAGTCTTTTGATATTTGTAAGGAGGACGACTACAGTTTCCACTTTTTCTGCTACTGACAAAAGAGTCATAGACAGGAGCTTCAAAAGCTTGTGAGGAAGTACCAGCACTTTGTAGTTTGCGCTTACTGGGTGGGGGTGTGCAAGTGTCATCAACTGCATACCATCTTTGTAATCTCGCGGCAGCTTGTCTAGAAACCACAATATATCCGAGAGTGTTTTGCTGATAACAGAAGTCATAGGCATATCCCTCTCCTCTATAGTTATTGATCTCACCGTAGTATCGCGAGGTAGGATCAATTAATATTGGCTCAGACATCGCAGCATCATTACCAATCATTGATGCTGTCGCAGTCGTAAAACATACTAAAGCTATGGATGCTAAAAAAGTCCGTTTTGACATTATGGTATCTCCCCATTTATACAATTTGCAGAACGCTCACTGAGACTTCAAATCTCTGTTTAACCGCCCCATACTATTAAGCTATCTGAATTTCTCAAAATGGTAAAGCGGAAAAGATCGGTTATTATAAAAGAGTTTAAATGACTCTCTTAAACATGAATATTGGTGAATTGTTGGAATTTATTGACGCATCTATGTATGCTAAGTCGGGGAAACATCTTAACGATTTACAGCGCAAGATTATTAAGGGGGTTTTAGATCGTCAAAAATATGCTGATATTGCAGACTCCTATAATCTTAGTGAAGGTCATGTTAGAGATGTTAGCTATGAGCTTTTACAAATAATGTCTAATACTTTCAATGAAACCATTCATAAAGCTAATCTTGAATCAGTACTAGAAAGACAAAGTAATGTAAATCTTTCTTTTGGGGATAGTGGCAGTATTCACAGTCACATTAACGTTATCGGTTGTATAGATTTTGGTTCCGATCATGTTGAAAATAGTTCAGATAAAAATGGATTAGAAAATTCTAAATCCAGCACCAACTTGATGAATATCAAAACTACAGTCAAAAAACTACGGCTGCGTGGACTAAATGACGAAGAAATAGCAGATGTTTTAGATATTTCCTCAGAAGTTATTAAAAGCGTAGAGTAATAGAAAAGTTACTCTTATTGAGAGCAAAGAGATGAACTCCAATAAAAAAGCCCTCGCTTAGCGAGGGCTTTTTTGATGATTAGTCAAAACCGAGTAGGTCAAAAATTTCGCGATCCTTGAGTGGTTGAGCGTACAAAGGTGTAGCATTTTCGAGCATACCTTTGGCAAGCTTGAGATATTCTTGCTGTACTTCTAAAACTTCAGGGTCTGGCTCCATTTCAAACACCGTGCATTTTTTCAAGCGACTGCGACGAATCGCGTCAACGGTGCGGAAATGCGCTAGGGTTTTCAAGCCAACGCGATCGTTAAATTTGTCGATTTGATCGGTTCCTTCGCTACGGTTAGCAATGATGCCACCTAGACGAACGCGATAGTTTTTGGCTTTAGATTGAATCGCGGCGACAATACGATTCATCGCGAAGATCGAGTCAAAGTCATTGGCGGTGACGATCAAGCAATAATGAGCATGTTGTAATGGAGCCGCGAATCCACCACAAACTACG
>JAYTWB010000048.1:0-7536 GCA_043743655.1 Cyanobacteriota bacterium
TGAACCAGACCTTTAGCAGTTGCTTCTTTAGCAACGCGCAAGTCTAGACTCACTTCACCAGCTTCATTCCCTGTCCAATCTTTTACTATAGGCATAACTTAAACTCTCACGAACAAACTACTTAGCCTTGCCGATAATTACGGTAGGAATGACGTTAAGCAATGCCCCAGGCTTACCCGGAACTGCTCCTTTAATCAGCAGTACATTGTTCACTGCATCAACTTTGATCACAATCAACTTTTTGACAGTGATTTGTTTACCGCCAAGACGACCAGCCATACGCTTACCCGGGTAAACGCGTCCAGGAGTTGTACCTGCTCCAGTCGAACCAGGTTGCCTGTGATTTTTAGAACCGTGAGCCATCGGACCGCGAGCAAAATTATGACGCTTTTGATAACCAGCAAATCCTTTACCGATGCTAGTTCCGATCACGTCAACGATGTCACCATCTTTGAACTGACTGACATCTAGAGTTTGTCCGATAGTGTATTCACTTACGCTATCTAGACGGTATTCGCGTAGATGCTTTACGGGTTCAGAACCTGATATTTTCAGGTGTCCGAGTTCAGGTTTGCTCAGAAGTTTTTCACGAGTCTTGCCATAACCAATTTGAATAGCTTTGTAGCCTTCTTTGGTATCGGTTTTGACTTGCGTTACTGTGCATGGTCCTGCTTGAACAACGGTTACAGGAACTGCGTTCCCATCCGAATCGAATACTTGGGTCATCCCAAGTTTAGTGCCGAGAATTCCGACAGTCATTAAGGTTAGCTCCGCTTGCTTGCAGATTTTTGACAGGCTCAAAAGAGATCGGTTTCGATCTTGGTAAGAAGTATTTGTTTTGAAGACTGGTTAGAGGGCTTCGAGACGACTTACGACAGATATCTAGTCAAAACACTAGACGTGGGAAACACAATCTCTTGGGTTGGTTGCTATAGAGTGGATATCTTTAAATATCTCTTTGCTATACCAGTTGGTGACTCAGACTTAAGACTCAAACTAATAGTTTGCTTTCTTAGTTTCTGTTTTCAGTCACAGTCAATTACTATAGCTTCATAGAATGCATTTTGTCTATAGTTTTTTGAAAAAAGTTTGTTGTGAGCGATCGCCGACAGTACAGCAATCTTTAAAAAGAAGGTTTAGAATATTTTAGAGTATGAATGAAGCGAGTTAGGCGGCAAGAGTAAAGAATGGATATAGCGCAATCTGACTTTTCTGAACAAGTTGGTTATACACTTTGCGATCGCGAAAAAATCCATTTATTGGGACATATTCAGCCTCATGGTATTTTGATTGCCATCAAAGAGTTGGAATTAGAAATTGCTCAAATTAGTGAGAATACAATTCACTTCTTTGGTATTGCCGCAGATTCATTGGTTAACAAGCCTTTACTCACTTTGTTTCCACAGTCTCAGCTTGAGATTCTACTACCACTTTTCTCCCACCAAGATTTGGAAGCGTTTAATCCAATTCGGCTAACTGCTCAAATAGAAAGCAAAAAATATTATTTTGAAGGGGAAATATACCGTTCGGGTGGATTGCTGGTTTTAGAGCTAGAGCCTCTATTTACAGACTCTAAACATAGTCTAGGCTTCTATCATCTGGCAAAAGTGGCTACGGCAAATGTCAGAAAAGCACAAGATTTTTCTGAGATGTCAAACTTATTAGTACAAGAAATAAAAAGGATAACTGAATACGATCGCGTGCTTATCTATAAATTCGATGCAGATAGTAGTGGAGTTGTAATCGCGGAGGCAAAATCTCACTATCTTGAACCTTTATTAGGTTTACATTACCCCGCTTCAGATATTCCTAGTTTCGTGCGTGAACTCTATCACAAAAAAACATTGCGTCTAATTGTTGATGTAAACCATCAACCTGTGCCAATCATTCCGTCAAACAATCCGCTGACTCAAGAACCTCTCGATCTCAGCCTTAGTTCACTTAGAAGTATTTCTCTGTTTCATGTGAGGTACTTACAGAAGATGAAAGTTTCTGCTTCACTTGGAATCGCGTTGATCAATGAAGATAAACTATGGGGATTGATTGTCTGTCATCATTCTATTCCTAGTATATTGACTATGAGACGAGAAAGACCTGTGAATTTTTAGGTCAAATTATGTCTATAGAAATTGTGTCTAAACATGAAACTCAGCTTAAAAAATCTCAAGAAAAAATCAAGGATATTCAAGCAAAATTAAAACAAAATATCCTCGATGGCAATCAATCAATTAGCCAATCGCCCATCCAAGATGTGCTTATTCAAGAAGTGCTTACGCAAGATATAGATAGTCTGCTAAATCTAGTTAATGCTCAAGGAGCAGTTATATGTCTTGGCGATCGCATTTGTACAATTGGACAGTGTCCTGCTCAAGGGTTTATTAGTTCGTTAATTACATGGATACAAGCTAAATCTCAAGATGTTTTTCATACAAATCATTTGAGTCAGTCATATTCTGAGGCAATAGAATTTAAAGATATAGCAAGTGGATTATTAGCTATTTCTATCTCGCTTAATCATACTTCCTATCATATTATCTGGTTTCGGACGGAAGTGATCCAAACCGTTAACTGGGCTGGAGACCCTAGTAAATTATTAGATATCGGTATGGATGATAACAGTGATGATCTGATCCCATCACCACGAAGATCGTTTGAGCTATGGAAAGAAACAGTTAAAGCGAAGTCATTAGATTGGGAAAAAGTAGAAATTGAAGCTGCGTTAGAGTTGAGAGGGACTCTTCTGCTTGCAGCATTGGAGTTTTCGCAGCAAGCTTTGAAGCAAGAGGCTGAGCGATCTGAAGTGGCTAATCAGGCTAAAAGTAGTTTTTTAGCACGGATGAGTCATGAGTTGAGAACTCCTCTTAATGCGATTTTAGGGTGTACTCAGTTGATGCACGGTGACGATTCTTTGACTAATGGTCTTGAGGAATATGTACATATTATTAGTCATAGTAGCGAACATTTACTAAATCTAATCGATGATGTTTTAGAGATGGCAAAGATTGAGGCAGGCAAAATCATTCTTGAAGAAACGAAATTTGATTTTTACTTGTTCTTGCATAATCTTCAGGAGATGCTCCAAATCAGAGCAAAGGATAAGAAGTTAAAACTAATTTTTGAAATTGATCCTGATTTGCCTCAATATATCAAGTCTGATGAGCGTAAAATTCGACAAATTTTGTTGAACCTTTTGGGGAATGCGATTAAGTTTACAGATAAGGGTTATGTGGCTCTTCGTGTTTCGTTGCTAAAGACTGATTCAATATTATCAAAAGTAATTATTCATTTTGAGATAGAAGATACGGGATGTGGAATTGCGCCAGAAGAAATAGATAAATTATTTAAAGCTTTTGTGCAGACTACCTCAGGGAAAGCATCTCAGGAAGGAACTGGCTTAGGTCTGGTGATTAGTCAACAGTTTGCTCATTTTATGGACAGTCACATTATGGTAAGTAGTGCTTTGAACAAAGGCACTACTTTTCAGTTTGATATTGCTGTGGAACCATTAGTTACTGGTCTAATCGCAGTAAGTGAGGTGGTAAATACTGCGGAAACTTTTATAAAAACTTCCATTGCGGTTGGAGAAAAAGAAAGTCAGCTAGATGATTCTCAATCTTTACGGATTCTTTTGGTTGAAGATAATTTATTTAATCAGATGATTGCTTTGCGGATATTAGCAAAACTTGGCTATCAAGCAGATTGCGCGGTAAATGGCGTGGAGGTATTAAAAACTCTAGAGCATAAATCCTATGATTTGATTTTGATGGATTTACAAATGCCAGAAATGGATGGATTAGAGGCAACTCGGCGAATTCGGCTCATAGAGGCAGATTCATCTAGCAATAGAATTAAGATCGTGGCGATGACTGCAAATGCAATGGCAGAAGATCGCGAAAAATGTCTTTTGGTTGGGATGGATGATTTTATTAGTAAGCCTGTGCGAATGGATGACTTGGCAACAGTATTGAGTGCATCTAAGCGACAGGAGTCGCTTTGTGATTGAGAAATCGCCATAAATTGATGCTAATTAGCCATGATAGAGTTACAGCTAATGACATAAATAGAACCCCGCCGAATATTTCTAAAGGTGCGATCGCTCTTAGTATCCACACATGAATTAGATAAGTGATGAAGCTGACCTTAGAGAAAGTCTTGATCTGCGGTTGGATTAATTGGAATAGCTTTTGGATAAAAACTGGGAAAGATTTTATCTGCCAACTTTGCCAAGAGATTGCCCATAGCAAAAAGCTTAAACTCATTAAAACCACGGATGGGCGCGTGTAATGTCCGATCGCTTCAACTAAGTTTTTAGATATTGCTAGCCAATAAAACTCACTTAGCTCGATAATAGCCGCGATCGCAAATATATATCCCCATGAACGCGATCGCCATTTTGAGACAAGCTGATTAGTCCAGTTATTGTCTGTGGCTAGCCAAATCCCAATTTGGAAATAGGATAACCAATAAATCACATGATTTCCATCGGGTAAAAAGTTGATGATGTTTGGCAGATATCCAAAAGTGGCAGATATCCAGCGCAAGCTGAATAAGGCAAAAGTGAGAATTAGTAATATGCTTAAGCGGCTGGGGGTGAAGTTAATGCGGCGTAAGCATGGATAGGCTAAATAGCATTGCATAATTATCCCTAAAAAGTAGAGATGATAATCGCCCATACCTGTGGCGATCGCTTGCCAAATCTGCGTTAATTGTCCAGACCAATCTGCGGCTAAAAACTGCGATCGCCCAATCACATTAAGCATAGTAAATAAAAAGTATGGTGGTACGATTCGCCAGAGGCGACGTTGAAAAAAGATTTTTAGATCAAAAGGACGCTTCTCTTCGGATTTGGCTAAGGCAAAGCCTGACAAAATCACAAACATCGGCACTGTCCAGCGTCCAACTTGGTTGATCAATGTGCTAATAAAGATTTCTGGATTGATGCTAGTTAAATCATTTATGCCAAACCACCAATGATGAGAAGCATGAATACCGATGACGATAGTTGTGGCGATCGCGCGTAAGAGATCAGAGAGTTCCCAAGTCATGATTACATTTAGTTATTTTAGGATAGTTATTTTAGGAACTCTTAAATCACCCTGATCAATTCTGGTTAAGAGGTCTGCCATTCCTTCTTTTCCAGTTGTTTGCACAGTTCGCAATATCTGTAAACTATCTTCTAATAAATTTTCAACATCAATGGATTGATATTCAGGAAGATATGCTGGCAATCGACTTGTCCCTTCACCTAAAAGAATTGTGGCTCCATGCCAGTTTTGGCTTTGGAGATGATATAAGCCAACCGCAATTTGTAATATGCCTTGATAAAAAGCCCGATCGCTTTGCCAAGAGTCATTCCAAATCGACTCTAAAGTGTCATGACAGGCATAATAATCGCCATTGTTAAATTGCGCGATCGCTTCTTCAAACATGAGCTAATGTTTGAGCTAACACGTTGGCGATCGCTTGTTTTTGCTCAGC
This sequence comes from Cyanobacteriota bacterium, assembly GCA_043743655.1. Lineage (GTDB taxonomy): Bacteria > Cyanobacteriota > Cyanobacteriia > Pseudanabaenales > Pseudanabaenaceae > Pseudanabaena. Next base: position 5,479 of record JAYTWB010000048.1, read on the forward strand.
ATCGTAGTTCCATTTTTTAAAGAAAGATAGGTATTCTCCAGCGTTTGTGTTTGCAGATTGCTGCATTTGTAGAGCGATTTCACGAACTTCTGCCAAATCAACTTGGTTGATTAAAAATGCAGTTCGCTTTGCCACGCGATCAGAGCCTTTTGCTTGTTCTATATTTTCAGCTCTTTGATGGGTAATTGTCATTGCGGTGGACATAGCGAGGTTTTTGACAAGGAGTTCGGCGATCGCGGTTGGGACGGATTGCAGTGCTTTAATAACGCCAGAGCTAGGAATATCTCCCCACTCACCAGTTAAGAAGCAGACAAAAAAACCTCGCGCTCCATTTGCTGTTTTGATAAGGGTCGCGATTTCTGATTCTAGTTGCGAGTCATCTAGGTCACTGCGTGAAAGTAGAGCTTCTGTATAGGCGATCGCTTCTTCAAAGGTGAGATTTTTCATGGTTCATTCTAGTACTTCGTAGAAGCACTTCTTTTATTTTTTATGTAACTAAATTATGCAATTAAATCTAGACAATGGTTAGGTAAAAAAGCTGTCCAGCCATTATCTAACTTGACACGACAGCTCACACTGATGACCTGCTCAACGATACCTTTATGATTGGCATATTGTTGACGATTGGCATTCACACATACGCGATCGCCGACTTTAAAAGTTTTACTTTTCGCACCTAGCTCTTGTTTGTTATCAGAAAGCTTGGGAATAGCCGCTTTTTTTAGGGTTGGAGCAGAGTGAAAAGTCAATGAAGCGGCTTGCTGTCCATTTACTTGGTAGTTGTATCCTCGTCCTTGGATAAGTTGCAAGCTACCAATCTGAATAGTTGCTAGATACTGCACAAATCTATCTACGGATATTTCCATTGTTTCGGCAAGGTCTTCAAACATGACAGGATAGCTCCAGTAGTTCTCACCGACTTGTAAATCGGCTAGCTCTTTCCATGTGTCAAATAGCTTTTGTCCAAATTGGGATGCTAGATTGTCAACGCGATCGCCATTTGACTTTGGCTCAGAACTACTCGAAGCATTACTAGATGATAAAGCTTCTAAGTTTCTTAGCAAATCTTGAGCAACGCGATCGCTTACTTCTGTCCTCGCTCGAAGATATTCGAGAAGCTGCTCAAACAAAGATTCACTAACATTAACAGCCATATGACCACTCGCACTAATTGCCTCAAAAAGCCTAATTAACAACCTAATTATTTGTAGCTTAACAATTACCAGGAAACCTGAATGTTAAGTTATGCCAAGCCCAGCTTGCCAGTTTTTGGGTAATGGCTCGTTACAAAGCTGATGAATGGCAGTGATCCGCTCAAATAGCCAAGGATAGTCACGGCGATAATCGGGAATTAAACCTAATGGCGTAAGCAAAGCCGCAGCCGTCAAATCTGCCACACTAAAGCGATCGCCGATCAAATAGCCATCTTGCCAAAATTCACTTAATATCGCGATCGCATCCGCAACCTTCTGCGCCGCTTTTTCGGCTGACTTTGCGTTAATGCCATATCGTAATCGAATAATTTGGATAGTTAGCAAGCTTATCCAAGAAGGATCAATTTGTTTGCCCGCGTCAGTAGAGCGAAACTGACAGTAAACAACTCTTGATTCTTTGCCAATTGATTCGCCAAAATATGCTTCTAATCTTAAGGCTTCTTGTTGATAGGCAGAGTCTTCAAAATAAAGGGGTGGATTTGGCTGATAAATTTCTAAAAACCGAATAATTTCATTTGATTCAGATACGACGGCAGGACAATTTTTTTGTTGAGGTAAGAGGACAGGGACAGTAGTTGAACCTGAAAGTGGTTTAACTCGGAAGATATGCAAAGATGGGGTGAGGTTCTCAACTTGATAAAAAATTTGCTTATAGCCAAGAGCTAGTCTAGCTTTGCGACAATAGTGAGAAGTGCTGAATTGTAATAAAAGCATGGTTGTTAGGCAATAAGTCGAGCAAAGTAATAAATCATATGATATAGTCGCATCAAAATTTTTCTATGGTGCTGTCGCCTATGCAAGCCAACACGGTTCTTAAACCCACAACTTCCCAGTCTGGTTATCA
>JAYTWB010000049.1:0-8245 GCA_043743655.1 Cyanobacteriota bacterium
ATCGAGGTTTTCAGTTTGATGTACGCGATACAGTCGAGCCAATCTATCGAGAGCTAATTGAGCTATTGATAGCAGAGTCAAGTTCTGTTTCCAGTGCCGAAAAACTCTCTGCATCTCCATTGCTTGAAGAGGTGTTACAAGTTTTAGAGCTACTACGCCTATCTGAATTACAAAATTTTTTTGGTGATGAATGTTTACAAGCTAAATCAACTTTAAAAGCGAGTCAGACTATTGCCGAACGTTTGCAGCAGAAGTCTGCACTAATTTATTCAATCATTCTCGAACAGCAGAGCTATATCGTGATGCGTCTACCTGATAGTTCGCTTAAAAGCTATCTTGTGCCTTTATCTAAACTCAATCTCAATAGCAAAATTAAATATTTACGCTTTAGTTTAGAAAATATTGCCACTAACGAGTATCTCGCTCCTGCTAAAGAGATTTATGATTTACTAATTCGACCAATTGAGCAGGATTTGGCGCGATCGCAAGTCGAGCAGTTAGTATTTGTGAATGATGGAATTTTGCGAACTGTGCCGATGACGGCTTTGTATGATGGCAAACAATTTTTGATCCAGAAATATCCGATTGTTTATCTAGTGGGTTCAAAGCTGCCTAGCGCTCCACCGATCGCTTCTCCACAGTTAAGCTTAGTTGCTTTTGGGCTGAGTGATGCGATCGCTCCATTTGGAGCTTTGCCTAATGTTGTGCAAGAACTACAGGAAATTGAAAAGATATGGAAATCAAAAACAAATAATAAAATAGAATCAAAAATTTCTCTCAATCAAAATTTTACAGTCGATGCCCTCCAAACTCAAATCAAAGAAGGATATGGAGTTATTCATCTTGCCACCCATGCCAAATTTGGGGCTACGCCCGAAACAACATTTCTCCAAGCATTTGATCGCCGCATCAATCTTGATCAATTAGAATCAATCTTACGATTGAGCAGAAATCAAATTGAACTATTGATTTTGAGCGCTTGCCAAACTGCCGCAGGAGATAATCGTTCCACGTTAGGTTTGGCAGGTGTTGCCTTGCGGTCGGGGGTCAAAAATGTCTTGGCAACATTATGGTCAGTCAATGATGCTGATGTGGTTCCATTAATCAAAGATTTTTATACTGAATGGCAGATAAATGGTTTGGCTAAGGCAAAAGCTTTACAACAAGCCCAGATAAAAAGTATTACCAAAGACAATCTACATCCTGCAAGTTGGTCAGCTTTTATCTTGGTTGTTGACTAGAGATTGTTGACTCGGCTGAGTTGTGGATATAAACCAAGTTATGGAAGCGATCGCCGACACTAACATTACTCGCCATATCCATACAAACAATGGAGGATTATTCCGAAAAGGTAAGATGATCGCATCTCGCACGCATTGAGTTGAAAGCGAAGGATTAAAGTAGCAGCCAATATTAATAAAACGTTGTCCCAATCGAAACTGCGAAGAATAAATTTCAGGTGCTAAATCTTGCTTAGTAAGTGGAGATTGAGAAATCTCGAGTCCATGATACATAGTGACTGATGCGATCTGAACAATTAAAGCGATCGCAAAGATTCCCCTTAATATCCAGCGCCTAAAACCTTTACTTAATAAAGTCTCTTGGATTAATAAAGCCAACAAAGGGATAATCAAAACATGGACAGAGGTCACATGATATCTCGCTCCCCACGATAAATCTCCACCCCAGAAAACCAACTTACTGGTTAACATAATATTCAAAAACAGATTTAATATACCGACTAGCAAATATGCTCGGATATAAAAAGATAATTGCTTCCAAAAGACATATCCGATTACTAAACAAGGTATTAACAACGGATCGTAAATAAAAATACTCTTAATAGGTGAAAATAGTACACCTAAAATCCCTACAGAAGCATCATTGATAAAAGGATAATTAGCAGGAAACTCTGGAAAACCAATCCACTGTGGATCGGTTGTAAATTGCTGCGCCGATAGAGCTTGTCCAGTAGTTAAAAAACTCCCATAACGAACATAATCAAAAATTCGACCAAAAATTGCTAAAGGCAAAAATCCTAATATCCACAAACCTATAGAAGTCGATAATTGAGATATATGAGATATAAACTTAGACCCATTTCGATTTTTATAGATACAACATCCTATGAAAAAAAGACCAATAGTTAAAACATGGACAATGCTACTAGCTCGAATTAGTAAAGCTGCACTAGCTGCAAATCCACTAATGAGTGCAAAACGAGAATAACTATGCTTTATATATGCTAAAGCAGAGGCATAACCAATAACAACAAACATTAATACTTGATTGTTATGTTGAGTCTCTTGGGCGTAGGCTAAAAAAGTTGTGCAAACTAACCAAGTAATTGTTGTTAAGCCCGCAAGTGCTTCGCCAAAATTCATCAGCTTTAGCAACCAGAAACAAGCTATTACCGCAGCAATATTTAATGGCACAAATATTAAATAAGAAATAACTGTTTGGCGCAAGTCCATAGATGATACTTTCGGAAAAAGCTTGTGTAGTTGAGTGCCGATCCAGTCTCCCGGCAACATCAAAATAGACTGCCCTGGCTCATAAGATAGATATCTTTTGCCACCAACTCCTGTAACGCCAACTGATAAGTCTCCTCGAAATTTTGCTTGATAATTTGGGTCTACTTCTGAGGTTTGTGTCCACCAAGCATGAGCCATCTGCAATCTGACTGTCGTGTCTACGCTGCCAAGTGTTCCTCGATTAACCACCATGATTACTAATAAAGCAATTAAAGTTATTTGGATAACTATTTTACTAGACAACTTCTTTATATTCATTAAAAATCACCTATTAAATTACTTGTAAACTACAGCCTGTTAAGATTCTAAGTAGTATAAATAAATTTTTGAAAGCGCCGCTTTCAAAAATTTATTCATTTTTTTAATAAGCACAAAGTGCTTTACTCATTAAATTACTTATTAAAAGTCCATTTTTTATGAGAAATAAAATTAAAAGCAATCATAAGTATAGTTACAATCACGAAAGCAGACAGATACCAAACATGAATAATATCTACTAACAAATACATCAAAGCTGAGACTATTAAAAAGCTAGAAATCATTACAGTATGATATTTTAAAAGTCCTCTCCATAAGTTGTCTTGATTTTTTTTAAATGTGAAACGCCTATTCAAAAAAAACCCGATTGTATTAACGACAATTGTTTGAACTAAAACTGACAAAAGGTAGTGAAAACCGAGTAAACCAGTCATCACATATAGTATTAATAAATTTAGAGAAGCACAAAATCCCCCCACAAAGAAAAATCTTAAAAACTGGTGGTTTAAAAGTTTAGGAGGAATTTTAAATCTAATATATTTCATTTCAATCTCTCTTTAAGCCAAGCACGCTCAAAAAGAAACTAGAAAATACAACCTGACAACCAAGAGCCAAGCAAGTGACGGATGGAATCACAATTCGCATAGTTTCACCAGGATTGAGTGTTCCAAATGAACTGGATTCCCAGATTTTTAAAGCATAAATAGAGCCAGCCATTCCAATCAGTAAGAGCAAGCTTCCAATGATTAATCCTTTCTCCAAGTTGAAATAACGAAATATCTGTCTAAAGCTCGGTTCATCAGGAATTAATCCTTCACTAATCGCAAAAGCTTTTGTGAACATACTAAAAGTGACTGTTTGAAAGCCAATAATAATCGCTGTTGTCGAATAAATTAATGAATGGACTTTGATGCTAGTTAGCAGCGAAATGGTACTAATTATTCCCATAAACATGAGAAATATACCTGGATATAAAAATAGCCAACGTGGGCTGAACAGCAGTAAAAATCTCAAATGTCGCCATCCATCTCTCCAACTGCGTAAATGAGGAGGACGACTGCGTCCATCGGGATAGAGAATTATTGGTACTTCCGCAATCTTCATTTTGTAAAGACTTGCTTTTACCACCATCTCGCTGGCAAATTCCATGCCAGTAGTTCGCAAGTCTAGTGATTCGATCGCTTCTTTTCTAAAGCCTCGCAGACCGCAGTGAAAATCACCGCAAGGACTAGGGAAAAACAGCCGTCCAATCCAACTGAGAACTGGATTTCCTAGATACCTGTGTAAAGGTGGCATTGCGCCTTTTTTGATGCCACCTTTAAAGCGATTTCCCATGACTAGCTCATAGCCTTCTTGCAATTTCTCAATAAAAAGAGTTAGATCAGAGAAGTCATAGCTATCATCAGCATCTCCCATGATGATATATTTACCCTCTGCGGCAAAGATACCTCCTCTAAGAGCGCTCCCATATCCTTTTTCCGCGATATGAACCACTCGCGCTCCCATCTGAGTCGCAATTTCTTGAGACCCATCATTACTTCCATTGTCAGCTATGAGAACTTCACCGCAGATATTATGACGGATAAAATATTGTTGTGCTTTTTTGATACAAGTTGCTAGTGTTTCTGCCTCATTTAAACAAGGCATGACTACAGTTACTAACGGCCTATTTATATCTGTTTCTGACATGATGTGATGAACTTCCATAGTCATAATTTTTATATACTAGCTTGTTAAACACACATATTTATACACATGTTTGCATAATTTATATGTAAAGCTTGTAGGCGCTTACAAAGTACTTATAAAGTAAATGTAAAATCTTTTACTAACATGCCAGGTACAAGAATCCCGCCAAGCGATCGCTTTCCATAAGTCCCTATATTGGGGATGAAATCTCGAAAATCAGTGAAAGATTGAAGATTTTCACCAAAAAAGCTATAGATACTATCATCAAAGCGTAGATTTGTGATTGGAGCTGTAAATTCGCCATTTTCGACCCAAAAGCAAGCATAGCGAGTCATGCCTGTAATTCTGCCACCTACGCGATCGCTCCAGTTAAGATAGTGCAAATTTGATAGGTAGAGTCCAGTATTTAATTGTTTGAGAATATCAACTTCAGCCAAATCACCTACAGCAACTTCAGGCGATCGCATTGATTCACCATTACTTGCGCCATTGGCAATTTTGCTGTATTCTTTGGCACTTCGTGAGCTGACTAAAGTATTAACTAGCTTCCCATTGGCGATGATTGATAAATACTCAGGAGCAACTTCTCCTAAGCCATTAAAACGCGGCACATTGCCATCGGTAAAATTCTCATTAAGCGATAGTAGTGGAGATAGAGATTTTTCTTGATTCCTTAGTTTTAAAAGAGCGCTACTTCCTTGCTGCAAGCCAGATTCGCCGACATTTCCAGCTAAAAAATCTAGTAAGTCGGCGGCGGCGGCGGGTGCAAAATAAGTGTGGTATTGTCCGCGTTCTATCGTTTTATTTGGTCTTTGCAAAGCGATTAATTGCTGCTTAGAGCGACCAATTTGCAAGCTATAAACTTGTGATTGCCAATCTTTGCCAGCATAAATCCCTTTGACAGCTTTCTCACCCGCATCAGTCTGGACAAATATCGAATAGTCCACAAAAAAAGAATCGGTGGCGAACCAATGCCTTTGACCTGCGGAGTTAGCATTTGCGCGAATTATAGAGCCTGAGGCGTAGAATCCTGTAAAATCTAGGTTGTCGATCGGTGCAAGGATCGTGGCGATCGCATCTTTTGGCGACAACAAATCTCCTTGATATACTTCCCGACTCGACCCTTGATTAGTGGGTATGACTAGATATGGATTTTCAGGGATTTGGGTAACTTCTTGGCGAAGATAATCGAGATGGGCGATCGCGCAAGTGATATCTACTTCGCGATCGCCTGTAAATGGAAATTCTGCATAAGCCTCGCGTTGATTAGAAATTAGCGAAATCGTCACATTCCCATCTTCTACAAGTCCTGATTGTCTGACTTTGGCATGGTTAAATCTAGTGAACTGGCTACGCTCACCACTTAAATTAATAGTGAGGTGTTCGTCATGACGGAGACTTTCAATCAAGCGGTCGGCAAGTTGATAAAAAGAATGTTCTAAAGCTTGTTCTTCTAGATGTCTTGTCATTAAAGATTTAATCCTTATAAATGGTTCTATATAATTAAAAAATTAACCTAAAAATATGGCTTGTCTGCCACGCGGGCGAACTATATTTCTAGGTTTAAGGGTACTATAGATTAGTTCATTTCAGGAGCAGTTTTAGCAATGTCTGCAAGTAATTGGAAGTTCGGAGCAAACTTAAAGAAACAGTTTGGGAATTGGCGAGCGATCGTGCAACTGCTGTTTTTAGCGATCGTGATCACTTGCAGCATTTTAGCATGGAACACATTAGCAAGAAATATGCGAAGTTCAGGGCTAGCGATTAGTTTTGACTTTCTCAGCGATCCTGCTTCCTTTGACATTGCCGATACTCCCTTTCCTTACAAAGCTTCAGATAGTTATACACGCGCTCTGCAAGTTGGTTTGCTTAATTCGCTTAAGGCGATCGCAGTTAGCATTATTGCGGCGACAGTTATTGGGGTCACAGTCGGGATTTCGCGCCTCTCTAATAACTGGTTGCTCAAACAACTTGCGCGTATTTATGTAGAAACCCTCCGCAACACGCCTTTACTATTGCAATTATTTTTCTGGTACTCAGCTATCTTTTTGACGCTTCCATCAGCAAGCGATCGCATTTCTCTAGGGTTTGCCACTCTCGCCAAAGATGGCATCACCATTGCGGCGCTGAAGATGACTTTGAGTTCTGAATTTTGCGCGCTTGTACTTGGTTTGACGATGTTTTCTAGTGCTTTTATTGCCGAAATTGTCCGTGGTGGTATTCTCTCAGTTCCCAAAGGGCAAGCAGAAGCTGCCAAAGCTTTGGGATTAAACAACTTTCAAACTATGCGAAAGATTGTTTTACCACAAGCATTACGAGTAATTATTCCGTCGCTGACTAGCCAATATGTCAACATTGCCAAAAATTCTAGCCTTGCGATCGCGATCGGCTATACCGATATCTATCGAATCGCCTCCACCACAATTAACCAAACTGGAAGACCTGTAAACGTGATTTTGATTGTGATGGGAATATATCTGGCGATTAGTCTCACAATTTCAGCAAGTATGAATTTACTTAATCGCCAGTTTCAAATCGTAGAACGTTAAAGCGAAAAAGATAGAGCCGACCCGAAGGGTCGGCTCTATCTTTTTCGCTTTATGAAACGTTAAAATGAGATATGAATAATCAAATCACTAATCAAAATATCTTAGTTTGGTTTCGCAATGACCTGCGATCGCATGATTGTGAGACCTTATATCAAGCCTCTCAAGTCGCTAAGCAGACAGGTTTGCAAGTATTTCCAGTTTATTGCTTTGATCCTAGTCATTTTGGCGAAACTTCTTTTGGCTTTGCCAAAACAGGCGCATTTCGCGCCAAGTTTTTGATCGAGAGTGTGGCAAATTTACGCGAAAACTTGCGATCGCTAAACTCTAATTTGATTATTCGGATCGGCAAGCCTGAAGATATTCTTCCCGAATTAGCAAAGCAACTTGAAATTGGTTCTGTGTATTACCATGCAGAAATCACCATCGAAGAGAAAACGGTAGAGAAGAATTTACGTTCTACTTTAAAAGCACAAAACGTTTCCCTCAAAAGCTTTTGGGGAAATACGCTATTGCATCGCGATGATTTACCCTTTGCGATCGCCAAGCTTCCTGAACTCTTCACTCATTTTCGGAAGCAAGTTGAATCTGATTTTACAGTTCGCAAAGTCTTTCCTAATCCTGATGGACTCAATCCATTTCCCGAAGCACTTGAAATTGGTGAAATTCCAACTCTAGCAACATTTGGACTTACCGAACTTGCACCCTCTAAATCAGCACCATGCGATCGCGCAGTTTTGCAATTTAAAGGCGGCGAAACTGAAGCCTTAAAACGTCTAGATCATTACTTTTGGCAGAGCGATCGCTTACAAGTTTATAAGCAAACTCGCAACGGAATGCTACATACCGATGACTCTTCTAAATTTTCACCCTGGCTGTCTTTAGGCTGTCTGAGTCCACGATATGTATATGCACAAGTTCAACAATACGAAAGCGATCGCCTTGCCAATGACTCAACCTACTGGCTAATCTTTGAACTGCTATGGCGCGATTATTTTCGATTTGTAGCCGCAAAACATGGCGATCGGCTATTCTATCGCACAGGTTTACGCGGTCTAAATATCCCTTGGAAACAAGACTGGAAAAGGTTTGAACTTTGGCAAACAGGAAAAACAGGCTATCCTCTAGTCGATGCAAATATGCGTGAACTCGCCACCACAGGCTTTATGTCCAATCGTGGTCGTCAAAATGTAGCAAGTTTTCTCACCAAAAATTTGG
>JAYTWB010000050.1:0-2037 GCA_043743655.1 Cyanobacteriota bacterium
TGCTTTAACTTAGCGACATTCTCTTGATAGCTCGCATAGCCATAGGCTCCTTGTATTCCCAAACTCACAACTAGCATCGGCGGATGATCTTCTACTTGAATATCTGGCGATACTTGTTGTGGATCGACCGAATTATTATTGTATAAAAAAGAGACTTTAGCTTTACCTCTTTGGGTTGGTTGATCAATAGTTGAGACTGGATAGCGAGCTTCGACAGGAGCCGTCATCGAGATGTTGTTACTACTGATATGTCGAAACAGGGGATTAAAGGAAGAGCTAGTTGCTTGATTAAGATCGCCTTCATAGATATATGTGCCAGAACGATAGGCAGGATATTGCTTAACTTCGATCTTGCCGTTGGTGGTTGGGACAGGAAATCCGACGGGTAATGGCGCAGACATAGCTTTTTTTACGGCAAAGAGAGCAAAGGGAACTGCGATCGCTCCCAGAATGATTAGCAAATTAGGAAGTTTCATACCTAATAATATTAGAAATTTACAGCGCTTGACTCTGTTCACCCAAAACTTAAGACCCTAAACTCTTAATTTTTTAATTTTTGGATTGAGCGATGAAATAAATGCGATCGCTTAGTTGTCTTAATAACTGAGCAATGTCACCATCTGTGGATTGGAGTTGAGCGACTTTTTCGCAGCTATACATCACTGTCGTATGATCTTTGCCGCCGACTGCCTCGCCGATTTTGGGCAAGCTGAGATTAGTATGTTGACGCATCAGATACATCACATATTGACGCGCTTGGCTGATTTCCCGCCGTCGCGAATTTCCTAATAGATCAGCAAGCTCGATTCCAAGTGTTTCGGTAACCACACTCAACACCATCTCTGCCGAAACTTCGACAGGTTCTTTAGGAGGATTGAGAACTGGGGCAACATTTTCGACCGTCATCGGCAAGCCAGAAATCGAGATGTAAGCAACCGTTCTGACTAAGGCTCCCTCTAGTTCACGAATGTTAGATGTGTAGCTAGCCGCGATGTAATGGAGGACATCAGTGGGGATTTTGAGATTGTCATACTCAGCTTTTTTTTGTAAAATTGCCATGCGCGTCTCTAGATCAGGCACTTGGATATCAGCGATCAAGCCCATCGAGAAGCGGGAGCAAAGGCGCTCTTGCAAGCGGGGAATCTGAGCAGGTGGGCGATCGCTCGCCAAGATAATTTGTTTACCCGTCTCATAAAGCGTATTAAAAGTATGAAAAAATTCTTCTTGAGTATATTCTTTGCCCTCAATAAACTGGATATCATCGACAATCAGCATATCGATCTCACGATATAGCTCCCGAAATCTTTGCATACTATCTTTACGAATTGCCGAAATTAGATCATTAGTAAACTGTTCGGTTGATACATAGGCAATAAGCGCTTTGGGCTCGATCTCAAGACGATAATGGGCGATTGCCTGCATCAAATGGGTCTTGCCTAAGCCCACGCCCCCGCATAAAAACAAGGGATTAAATTCTCGTCCAGGTGACTCTGACACAGCTAGTGCCGCTGCATGAGCCATACGGTTGGTGGAACCAACCACAAATCGATTGAAATTGTACTTAAGATTGAGATTACTAGAACGTGGCGGATTGTTGTTTGTTTCTGGTTGTGGGCTGCTAGCGATCGCAGAGATCGGGATCGCTGAGGACATTGCATGAACTGCCTCAGCCGCGATCGCTGTTTCTAGCATCCCATCTGGCACCCCATCTGGACTATTATCATCGCTAGTTAGCGGGATCGGTAAATCAAGGCTGAGATCAGGTTCACCGCTGGGAGGTTCAGCGCTAGGAGCCGCAACAATATAAACTTCAACGGGATAACCTAAGATTTCAGTGACAGCTTCGGTAATATTTTGAAAATAATACTTGTGTAACCAATTTTTAGCAAAAAGTGAGGGCGTGCGAATTGTCAAGCGATCAGCTGTAAGCTCATCTGCCACAACCGTTTTGATCCATCCTTCATAGGTGGGGCGGCTAAGTTGGCTTTCAAGCAGTTGGAGGACTTGATTCCAGAGTGTTTCTAAGGAAATATCAAC
>JAYTWB010000051.1:0-5071 GCA_043743655.1 Cyanobacteriota bacterium
CAAACAAATTGGTGGCTTAAGCCGCAGGTACTGCTGCCGAGGCTGTCAATCCAACTGCTTCTGCATATTTGAGATATGTTTCCACAGATGCAATGACAACACGAGCTTCGATTGACAATAGTTCGATTCCCACTAGAGAGACTCTTACCCATGCATCGATTACAATGCCCTTATCCAAAATGCGATCGATGACTTCCGCTAAACTAGAGGAAGAGTTGACTTTTTCGACTGCCATAGTGATATTCTCCTTGAGTTAACTATGTTAGAGCATTTAAATTCTGCCTTTGCAAACTGTACTACACAACAGCAAAATTACTTATACTTATTTTGTACTGAATAGTCTTAAATTTTATGAATAGCAATCAAAATATTCAATCTAACCCCACCGAAGAAACTGATAACAAATCTAAACGACCAGATAGTTTTGTCAAGCTTGCCATGCGTAACATGGTCAAGAAAGGCAGTACGTCACTGTTCCATTTTTTCCTGACAGTTTTAGGTGTGATCGGAGCTTTGCTAGGATTAGCGATCGCATTCCACTAAAACGTCATCATAAAAATTAAAATTAAGCGAGATAACCAAGTCAAAAAATCAACCTATGAGTATCGATTTATATTGCGAAATATATCCTGAAATTGCTGATCACCACCCAATCACAATAGAGCAATGGCAAGAATGGTTGGCAATCTGGGAGCGATATCTCTTATCAGAACAAGCGATCGTCAATGGAGAATATGAATTGTCATTAGCAATTACCGATGATTTAACAATTCAGCAGCTAAATTTGCAATATCGCCAGCAAGATCGACCAACTGATGTTCTGTCATTTGCGGCTCTAGAGTCAGAAGTTCCCAATATCCCGATAGATAACTCTGGTTATGTGGAGCCAACTTATTGGGGTGACATCATCATTTCGCAGACAACTGCCATGCATCAGGCAATGGAGCGTGGTCATTCGTTAACCTATGAGCTAGCTTGGTTAGCAGCCCATGGACTGTTGCATTTACTCGGCTGGGATCACCCTGATGATCAAAGCTTAGAAGTGATGCTAAGACAGCAGGACTTGATGTTGCAGCTGATTTCGCTTTAGGATTGATTTACCCTTTGACATTTATCATTTGACATTTACCACAAGTACTCTAAGCAAATATCTTAAGCATATGTAGGCGTAATTTAGGTAAACTGATTTTTGAGAGCTAAGACCTTGTTTTTTATCTGAGCAAATGACAAAGACTGACGAGTTTGAACAATCTAAATTTGAAGAATCTGAACAGAACACCACTGATCGCAGTCAGTCTTTTAAAATCGCGACAAATTTGCTACTTAGTTTTCAATATGCTGGACAGGGTGTCAGCTATGCGTTTCGGACACAGAGAAATTTTCGGATTCATTTAATAATTGGCACGATCGCCTTATCCTTGAGCATTTATTACCAACTATCAGCCGTAGCCTGCTCAGTAATTAGTCTGACGATCGCCTTAGTTTTAGTGCTGGAATTGTTAAATACGGCGCTAGAAGCAGTTGTCGATTTGACGGTGGGGCGAGAGTTTCATCAATTAGCCAAAATTGCCAAAGACTGTGCTGCTGGTGCGGTGCTAATTGCGGCGATCGCGGCTTTGATTATTGCGGGTGTGTTACTATAGCCAAATATAATCGCTTCGGCAGTCAGTGGCTAGACTTACTTCGTAAAACCTTCATACTTGTACTCTACTCATGCTGCTATCGATCTCTGACTTTTTTATCAGACGACCTGTATTTGCAACAGTTTGTTCTGTGGTAATCACATTATTGGGAACAGCTTGTATCTTTTTGCTGCCCATTGCCCAATACCCTGAAATCGCACCACCAAAAGTGACTGTTAGCGCCAACTATATCGGCGCGAATGCGGAAGTTGTGGAGTCTACCGTTACCAATATTCTCGAAAGAGAACTAAATGGGATTGAAGGAGTTCGCTACATCACCTCCACCAGTGCCAATAATGGAACTAGCTCTGTAAACCTAGTTTTCGATTTGGGAAAGAACAAAGATATTGCTGCTGTTGATGTTCAGAATCGTGTCTCAGCAGTGGAATCACAGTTGCCAGGTCCAGTGCAACAAACTGGAGTACGAGTTAGCAAAGAGTCTTCAGGCTTTTTGTTTGCAGTCGGTGTGTATTCCGAAAAGGGAGAGTATGACGATCTGTATTTGAGTAATTATGCAGATTTATATATTGTCGATGCGATTAAGAAGGTGAAAGGGGTTGGCAATGTCACCATTTTTGGTGAACGCAAGTATGCCATGCGAGTTTGGCTTGATCCTAATCGACTTTCAGCGCGTGGATTGACGGCTCAAGATGTTGTGTCGGCAATCCAGCAGCAAAATTTGCAGGTTGGGGTCGGACAAATTGGACAACAGCCAAATTTACCTAATCAACAATACCAACTGTCGATTTCTGCGACTGGGCGACTCAAAAGTACAGAAGAGTTTGCGGAAATTGTGGTTAAGACCGCAAGTGGTGGTGCGCCGATCAAGCTGCGCGATGTGGGACGAGTGGAGTTGGGGGCAGAAAATTATGGATCGTCACTACGATTTAATGGACTTAGAGGGATTGGCTTAGGAGTATCACAGTTACCTGATGCTAATGCGTTGGATGTCGCAAAAGCGGTCAAACAAGCTTTAAAGGAACTCCAGCCAAGCTTCCCGCCAGGACTAAATTATGAGGTTGCCTTTGACACAACTAGCTTTATTGAGGCTGGAACTGAGGAGGTAATTATTTCATTGATAATTGCGATCGCTCTCGTAATTGTAATTATCTTTTTGTTCTTACAAAACTGGCGCGCGACCTTAATTCCTGCGATCGCGATTCCTGTGTCTCTAGTTGGTACGTTTATTTTTATTAAACTTTTAAATTTTAATATCAATACACTGACTCTATTTGGTCTAACCCTCGCCACAGGGTTGGTCGTTGACGATGCGATCGTGGTGGTCGAAGCGGTGACACGCCGCATCCAAGAAAAAGGGGAAACGCCAATACAAGCAGCGATCGCTGCCATGAATGAATTACAAGGCGCGGTAATCGCTAGTTCATTAGTATTAATCGCCGTATTTGTACCCGTTGCTTTTTTCCCAGGTACGACTGGACAGTTATACAAGCAATTTGCGCTGACGATCGCTTTCTCGATCGCAGTTTCCACTTTTAACGCGCTCACACTTTCACCGACCTTATCCGCACTATTACTCAGTCAAGAAGAACCACCTAGTAATTGGTTTTTTGATCGGGTAAATTGGGTGATTGATGGGACAAGACATAACTATGAATGGATAGTTACCAAGTCAGTTAATCTCAAAGGAATTGTGATGATCTTATTTGCGATCTCACTTTTCTTGACCTATTGGGTTTATACAATTGTTCCCAAAGGCTTCTTACCGCAGGAGGATCAGGGCTATTTTATTACAATCGTCCAAGCTCCTGAAGGCGTATCTCTTAATTACACCGAAAAAGTTTTGGAGAAGATCGAAGGGATCATGCGCCGCAAAGATGAGAAGAATGAATCTGCTTATCCTGAAATCGCAAATATATTCGCGATCGCGGGATTTAGTTTCAGTGGCAACACACCCAATAACGGAATTATCTTCTCAACTCTAAAACCTTGGAAAGAGCGATCGCGATCAGCTGATAGTATTATCGGTGGATTTGCACCGAAGCCATTTGGGTTACTACCCGAACTAATCTCTATTAAAGAAGCTTTTGTGGTTCCCTTTCCACCACCAGCGATTCAAGGCTTAAGCAATTATGGTGGATTTGAGTTTCAATTGCAAGACAAGGCTAATCAGGGCTTTCCAGTGATTGAACAAGCAATGGGTACATTGCTGGGCAGGGCGAGTACTTATCCCGATCCGAGTCATCCTAAACTCTCAGGCTTGCGTCCAAATTTTAGCGGCAATACTCCTCAGCTAACGGTGGATGTCGATCGCGTCAAAGCCAATGCTTTGCAAGTCTCTCTCCAAGATATCTACAGCACTTTGCAAACCTTGCTCGGTTCGCAATATGTGAATGACTTCAACACTTTTGGACGTACTTATCGCGTTTATGTCCAAGCCGATGCCAAGTTTCGATCCAATCCTGATGACATCAACAAACTCTATGTGCGATCGCAGACAGGTGCAGAAATTCCCCTCAGCAATTTGGTCAAAGTCACTCAAACAGTTGGACCCTCGATTATTAATCATTACAATCTATTCCGTTCTGTGCAGATTACTGGCAACACTGCGCCTGGGGTTAGCTCTGGACAAGCGATCGACATCATGGGCAAGCTGGCGAACGAAGTCTTGCCAAAGAGCTTTGGCTATGAGTGGTCAGGTTTATCTCTTGAAGAAATTGGCTCTGGCAGCAGTGCCGTCTTTATCTTTGGCTTAGGGATTGTATTTGTGTTTTTGGTACTTGCGGCTCAATACGAAAACTACATCGATCCTGTAATCATCATGCTCACAGTGCCACTTGCCATATTAGGCGCACTTTCAGCCGTAATGTTGCGCGGTCTGATCAATCCCATTTTTGCTAATGATGTCTATACCCAAATCGGCTTGGTAATGCTGATTGGCATGGCAAGTAAAAACGCGATTTTGATTGTCGAGTTTGCAAACCAGTTGCGCGATCGCGGATTGAGTATTACTAAGGCGGCGATCGAAGCCTCACAACAACGCTTACGTCCAATTTTGATGACGGCTTTTGCCACGATCATCGGCATCTTTCCGCTGGTGATTGCCACAGGCGCAGGAGCCGCTGCCCGTCAGTCGATCGGCACAGCCGTAATGGGTGGCATGTGTGTAGCGACCGTACTCAGCTTATTTATCGTGCCTGTTCTCTACATCGTGGTCAAGAATATGGAAGAGCGCATGAAGACTGGTTTATATAAGCCAAAGCATAATGATTATGAACTTGAAGTCGCGATCACTCCAAATAGAGATCATCATGGCAATCATTTAAATGGAGGTCATGATAATATCCATTCGTCAGAAGAAAAGTCTCAGGAAGAGAGCAAACCACGATCTTAGCTATTCCGGTAGTGCTAAAGAGGTCAGGATTTTAGAG
>JAYTWB010000052.1:0-3584 GCA_043743655.1 Cyanobacteriota bacterium
AACAAAAAAAGAATAGCGGCACAAAGCGCCGCTATTCTTTTTTGTTTCGATGTCCTAATACACTTGGCGGCAGCTATAAATCTGCTAAGAGCTAGGTAATTTAGTCGTGTTTAGTTGGTGACGATATCTGCGACTTTACTTGTGGAAATAATGTGAATGTCAACATTTTTGAGTATTCGTAAAATCCTTTGTGTGAGCGAGCCTTTAAACAAAATTTGCCAGCGTGACTTCTGACTCTCGCCCATCACAATTTGCGTAATCCGATAGGTTTGAGCTACTTCTACGATCGCTTTTAAAGCATTACCATCGCGTATCCGCACAAAATTACCGTCAAAGTCTTTGCAAAGCTGTTCGCAAGTTTCAATATGCAAGCTTTCAGTTTTAGTCAAAAAGCGATCGGGATCATCGACAAATAACACATAGAGTTGGGCATGCATATATCCCGCGATCCGCGCTCCTCTTCGCAATAATTGGAGAGAATTTGGATAAGTAGAAACACAAACTAATACGCGTTCATGAATATTGCAAACATTACTGAAAGTGGAGCTGCCGTGATCTTGAGTGTCGAGGTCTTCTTCCACATTATCAGCAATTTCACGCAGGGCAAGCTCTCGCAACGCTATTAAATGTCGGCGCTGAAAAAAGTTTTTGAGAGATTGATCAATTTTGTCGGGTGCGTAGATTTTGCCATCGCGTAGCCTTTCTTGGAGAGTTTCAGGCGTAACATCGATCACCATCACTTCATCAGCTGCTTCTAAAATGCGATCGGGTATCCTTTCGCGTACGATTACTCCCGTAATCTTTGCCACTGTGTCATTGAGGCTCTCGATATGTTGAATATTTACGGTTGAGTAGACATCGATGCCTGCTTCGAGGAGGAGTTCTACATCTTGATAGCGTTTTGTGCGTTCTGAGCCGGGGACATTGGTATGTGCTAGCTCATCAACTAGCGCTAGTTGAGGCTGTCGTTTGAGAATAGCCTCAGTATTCATCTCTGTTAGCGTTGCTGATTCACAAGTAATCTCTTGACGAGGAATTAGCTCTAGCCCGATCGCTTTGCTAATGGTTTCAGCACGATTATGGGTTTCTAGCAAACCAACTACGACATCCGTACCTTCGGCGCGCAGTCGATGCCCTTCTTCCAACATGCGATAGGTTTTGCCCACACCCGGACTCATGCCGATAAATATTTTGTGTTTGCCACGACGATGCGTTTTGATCATAGTTTTTTCATAAAGCGATCGCTGATTTGAATTGTATTAATTCAGATTATTTAAATTGTAATTTCTTTTGGGAAATGGTTGATGAAATGCTTAGTGTTAGTCATAATGACTTTCTGCTTTAAGTATCTCGTCATAATTAAAAAGCAGAGCTTGTGTCGCTAGCGACACAAGCTCTGCTTTTAAGTTTACTTTTACTGAATCAAGCCTGCGAGAATATTAATGCTCATGGCAACGATCGCCGTATTAAAAAAGAAAGAAAGAATGCTATGCAGTAAAGCTAATCGCCTGAGCGATCGCGATGTAATCTCGACATCGGAAACTTGACTGGTCATGCCAATCACAAAAGAGAAGTATAAAAAATCCCAATAGTCTGGTTCAACATCGTCAGGAAAATCTAGTCCTCCAGCTTTAGAGTCACTCTGAATCTGGTGATCTTGATAATATTCATGAGCATAATGCATTGCAAAAATAGTATGAACCAGTAACCATGACCCAACAATTGTGATCACTGCCAGAATCACATGAGGAATTACAATATTGATTTCCTGCCCTTTTGCTTCTTTTAAAATGAAGGCGATCGCTAATAAGCTCGCACTAGCTGCGGCAGTAATTAAGCCCAAAATGACTAAGCGTCCTTCGTCTTGACTTTGAGCATTACGACGCATAGTTTTAGGAATCGCTTTCACCATTAACATCCAAGTTGAAGCTAAAAAACTGATCATCCCAGTATCCCAGATGCAAAGAATGCGAGTGGATAGACTAAATGTAGATGGCAGCAAAAACGATACTATTAGAGCAGATATCGCCGATAAAATTAAGCGCGATCGCACTCTCCATCGATAAGGAAGTTTCCCTTGAAAGCGAGTATGTTTAAGTTTTTGAGGTAAGGTCATGGTCGATGCTCTTCCAAACGTTACGATAACAGCGGAGTTTTTCTCTATATCATTGTAGGTTGGTTTTGATGCTCGAAATGTATGCTCAAGATGCAAACAAAGAAATCAAAATATCGGTTCGCACTAGCTTAAAAGCTTCGACTATTGATGGTGGTTTATCAACAGTTTTTAGTAACATCACAGGAGGGGTTTTAGTCAGCAGCTTTTTGCTAGATTTGGGAGCCAGTCCCTTTGAGATTGGGATGTTGGCTTCTTTGCCAATGGTCGCCAATCTCTTACAGCCGCTTGGCGCATTATTATCTAATCGCACTCATAGTCGTCATGACTATGGAATCTGGACATTTTTACCGTCTCGATTGCTGTGGCTGATTCTACTGATCGGGATTGTTTTTAGAAGTACAAATCCTGATTTCTCAAGCCAACTGGTATATTTGACTTTAATTTTAGTTGTAGTTTCTAATATATTAGCGGCGCTTGGTAGTGCTTCTTGGATGAGTTGGCTCGCCGCTTTAGTTCCACCAAAACTGCGCGGTCGCTATTACAGCGTTCGCAATATTGTTAGTAATATCGCCAGTTTGCTTTGTTTACCGATCGCTAGTTTTGTGATTTCCAATTGGCAAGGTGGAACGATCGCAGGTTATGGGATTGTCCTTAGCATCAGTATTTTGGCGGGGTTAGCGAGTTTGACTTGTCAACATTTCATGATTGATATTAATCCTCAAGATTATCAGACAAATTACCAGATTAAAGATCGGAAAGAAGATCATCAAAAATTGCATCAAGGAAATATATTCACTAATCTTGTTGCTCCATTTAAAGATCGTAATCTGGTCATTTTTCTTATCTATTTTGGACTTTGGGGATTTGCCGTTAATCTCAGCACTCCCTTTTTTAATCTCTATATGTTAGAAAATCTCAATGTCGATATCACTTGGGTAACTCTATTTAACAGTTTATCTAGTGGTGCAAATATGTTGATGTTATTGGTATGGGGAAGACAAAGCGATCGCGTGGGCAATCGACCGTTATTAATATTTGCAGGATTAGCGATCGCAATTACGCCTCTATTTTGGTTGTTGACTGGAATCGTGCAAGTGCAAGCTCAGTTATGGATATATTTATTGATCTTTCATCTATTTTTAGGTGGAACTTGGGCAGCGATTGATTTAGGAACTAACAATATTCAGATTGCGATCGCGCCGATTCGACATCAGGCAACTTTTTTCGCGATCGCTTCCGCAGTTGCGGGTGTTGGCAGTGCTTTAGGCACAACTGCAGGTGGAACATTAGCGCAGTATGCTCATTATGAAGGGATTTTCGGCATATTTTTTCTCTCCGCAATTTTACGCTTAGCCGCCCTTATCCCCCTACTATTTGTCCAAGAAAAACAATCATTAAGTTTCTAAGCCCGTCCCTACTGTGTATTAAGACATAAAACCCAAAAAGTGTGAGGCGGCGCAAAGCGCCG
>JAYTWB010000053.1:0-21356 GCA_043743655.1 Cyanobacteriota bacterium
TTAGCAATGAAGACTGGAACCAGCCACGATGTTGATCGGAGCCTTCGAGATACATATCTGCAGGGTAGTTCATTGCATAGGGAACGAGTTTAGAATTATGACTCTCACCGCCTAAAACTCCCGCCCATGAAGAACCAGAGTCAAACCAGACATCCATCGTATCTGTACCTTTGCGATACTTACGTCCATCGTTGCGATAGGTTGCTGGCAGCAATTCATCAACTTCTCTCTCCCACCACACATCAGAACCATGTTCACAAATCAGGGCTTGAATATGGGCGACAGTTTCTTCGGTCAGCAAAGGTGCGTTGGTTTCTTCATCATAAAACACAGGAATTGGTACGCCCCAAGTGCGTTGACGAGAAATACACCAATCCGATCGCTCCTGCACCATTGAAGTGATCCGATTCTCACCGATCGCAGGAATCCAGTTTACTTCTTTGATTGATTTTAATGCTTCTTCACGGAAACCATCAACAGAGGCAAACCACTGCTCAGTCGCGCGAACAATTACAGGTTTCTTAGTGCGCCAATCATAAGGATATTTATGGTTATAGGCTTCTTCTTTAATCAAGGTTCCATTAGCGATCAAGATTTCTACGACCTTAGCATTGCCTTCCTTAAGAACGCTCAAACCTGCCAACTCTTCACCAGCACCTTCATTAAAAATACCGCGATCGTCAACTAGCGAGATCATTCCCAAATCATATTTTTTACCAACGATAAAGTCATCATGACCATGATTGGGGGCAGTATGCACTAAGCCAGTACCTGATTCCGCCGTGACATGATCGCCTAAGACAATTGGACTAGGGCGATCGCTAATTGGATGTTTGGTGATCGTATGTTCAAGGACATCACCTTTAAATGTATATTTAACTTCCAGAGCTTGCTCAAAAGTTGCGGCTAGCTTCTCAACTAATTCTGTTGCCACGATATAATTTTTATCACTAGCCGTGACGATGCTATAACTCAGCGATGGATTGACACTAATTCCCAAGTTGGCGGGAATCGTCCAAGGTGTTGTTGTCCAGATGACTGCATGGAGATTTGGTAGATCAGCGATCGCTTTCAGTTTCTCACTAGATTTAGTTACAGCAAAAGCGACATAGATACTACGAGAAATATGATTTTCGGGATATTCCAATTCTGCTTCGGCAAGCGCTGTATGTGAACTAGGCGACCAATATACAGGTCTGAGTCCGCGATAGATATAACCCTTCAATGCCATCTTCCCAAACACCGAAATCTGGGCAGCTTCGTATTCAGGCTTCAGGGTGTAATAGGCGTTCTCATAATCACCCCAAATCCCCCAACGCTTAAAGCCAGCCGCTTGCTCATTAATCGTTTGCAGTGCAAATTCTTTCGCTCGTTTTCGCAATTGCAAAGGTGTCAGATTGGCGCGTTCCTCCGCCTTCATATTCTGCAAAACCTTAAGCTCAATTGGCAGTCCGTGACAGTCCCAACCCAATACATAACGAGCTTTACGCCCACGCAAAAGTTGATAGCGATTGATGATATCCTTTAGCACTTTGTTTAGGGCATGTCCCATATGCAGCGTCCCATTGGCATAGGGAGGACCATCATGGAGCGTAAACACATCGCCTTTATTGTTGGCGCTTAAGTTTTCATAAATACTCTGCTCCTGCCAAAACTTTTGAATCTCTGGCTCTTTTGCGATCGCATTTGCCCGCATCGAAAAGTCGGTTTGCGGCAAGTTAACAGTGTCTTTATATTCTGATTGTTCGAGATTTTTCGGCGCAGAATTCTCAGAGTTGGCTTTAGGAGCAGATGTCATCGTTCTAAACTTGTCAAATTTTGCAAATGTTCAAAACTTATCCTAGCATTTTTCCTTCTGATGTTAGGAGTAGTCTACAAAGGCATAGCATTTCCTTTACGCAAGAATGAACAGATTTGTGGAATCGCTTTCTAGAAATATTTGGCAGTCACCAGATTGACTTTTTGACCGCAGATCGAGAATTTGTGAGTGAAGATTGGTTTGACTATTTCTCGTTCTGATAAACACCCGTAAGATTCTTTGAGATTTCCAAAGTTTTATTAACAGTCAAGACCGTTGGCAAATGATGGAAACGCTTTGCTCTTAAGTCATCCAGATTAAGGTTTAGCTCTTGCGGCAATACCTCACGATATAAAAACAAGATCGCGCATAGATCATGATTTTGGATTGACTTTCGGGCTAAACCACCTATAGTGAGATTAGACAGAAAGTTTCTATATAATACATAGTTAGCGCTCTAATCCTTGGTGGGGAAAGTACATCAAGACTGTTTGTGGCAATAGTTCACACTGCCTTAAGTCTGTTTGTCAGACAATCACGTTTGGGAAAAAACTACAAAATGGGTATCACCATAAGGCTGTTGCATGAAACCTGTTTTACAGAAAGGGCGACTAACAACTTGGAAGGATGATAGAGGCTTTGGCTTCATCAAACCAAATGATGGCAGGAAAGAAGTTTTCTTACATATCAGTGCTTTGAAAGGAGCAGGTCGTCGCCCAAAAGTTGGAGACACGATCGTATACGAGCAAGTTAATGAGACCAATGGAAGGATAAGTGCTGCCAAAGCCTCTATTCAAGGTGTTGTGCCTCAACCTTTGCCAACTAAGAAAAAAAACAGAAAAGGTGGTTTGCGCCAAATAGCCATTAGTGCCGCAATTCTAGCTGCTATTGTTCTGTTTACAACGCAGTTTATTCGTAGTCGTTCTCGCTCGCCAATCACGTCCATTACACAGCCAGGATGTATTATTAAGGGCAATATTTCAATTGAAACAGGAAACAAGTTGTATCATCTTGCGGGTATGGAAGATTATGAATCAACTGTTATCGATTCAGCAAGCGGAGAGAGGTGGTTCTGCACAGAGTCAGAGGCGATTGCAAACGGTTGGCGGAAAGCACCAAGGTAGCCACACAGCCGCTCAACACTTTGTGCAACGGACGGTCGAAAGCTCCCGCTGCTTAGCTTAGACGGGAATCGTGGTGGCATGTCTAGAGATGTATTAGAGGGAGAACAGCGCGTTGCCGCAATAGTACCCAAAGTATTGACAGACAATTACAAGCCATAATGTTGATTAATCGATAGCCTCACTAGCGTTTGCAGTGGATAGACTAAATACTCTTGCGCTAACTCAAAAATGCTTGCCACCGCTGAAGCGAAAGCCGTGCTAACTACGATTTCGCTTCCATAGACGATTGCCGATAAAGACAGCGATCGCAATTAGTAAACCAAAAGCGATAACCTTAGTAATGACATCAATATAATCCTCGACCAACTTCCACTTTGTACCCAAAAAATAACCCGCATAGGTTAATAGACTCACCCAGCCAATCGTGCCAATCGTGGAATAGATAAAGAAGGGAATCAGTGGCATTTTGGTAATACCTGCGGGGATAGAAATCAGTGTACGGATACCAGGAACCATCCGACCGATTAAAACAGCGGCATAACCATATTTCTCAAACCAATTTACTGACTTATCGATATCTTTACCCGAAATACCAATCCATTTGCCATAGCGATCTGCCAACAATTGCAATCGCTGCTGTCCTAGCAATGATCCTGCATAGTACCAAGGGGCTGCACCCAAAATAGTGCCAATCACCCCAAACGCGATCGCGGGAATCACTTGAATTTGTGTATTCGCAAAAGTTGCTGTATATCCCGCAAGAGGCATAATCAACTCTGAAGGAATCGGTGGAAAAATGTTTTCTAAAAACATCAGCAACCCAATCCCTAGATAGCCGAGGGAGTTCATCGTGTTAGTAATCCAGTCTTGCATTGTGTTTTTACACTTAGTTATATATGGATCAAGGCGATCGCTTTACGAATCAAGATCGCGGCTACTTTCAGCAGTCTGTACTTTAGATTGGAAGGCGCAATTTGACTCTTGCAATCTAAAGTGTAATTTACTTAATTAATTCCCTTTGCGTCGTTCCGAATTGCGTAGTTCTGAATCTCACCGATCGCAAATACAGCATCAAACTTTAACCCCTCCTTTGCATAAAGCGCCGCCCCACCCTGTTCGCGATCGACTAGCGTTAATACATGAGTCACTGTATAACCCGCATCGCGCAACTTTTCGACTGCAAATAAAGCTGATTGACCAGTCGTGACGACATCTTCTAGCACAACTACATTTGTATTTGGTGCAAGCTCTGGTCCTTCGATCCATGCCGCTGTGCCATGCCCTTTGGGTTGCTTACGAATAATTAATGCAGGAATTGGTTTATTCTCATAAGCCGATACCACACTCACCGCGCTCACGATTGGATCAGCCCCCAGAGTCAATCCTGCCACAGCCCCCGTCCCTGCGGGCAACATTGACAATAAAACTTGCCCAGTCCATAATCCGCCAAACGGATGTAGCGTCACCAATTTACCATTGATGTAATAAGTACTTTTTTGTCCAGAAGATAATGTAAAGTCGCCACTCTTGTAAGCAAGTTGACAAAACAAGGCTAATAACTTTTCGCGATTTGGATGTTCCATGGTTTTGATTCTGTCTAATTCTTCTGATCGTATAGGTATTTTTTAAGTCTACAAGAAGTAGAGACTCTCTACTTTCTTGGATAATCCTGTGTAATATTTTGGGCTATATCTGCTACATTAGTCAGCGTCCAACCGTGAGGATGTGTATTTATATGAGTACTAGGTTCTCTTGGCTTGCCTCATCACTGGTCGCAGCGTCAACGCTGTTAGCTAGTGGTGCTGCTTTTGCCGATCCCCTACTTACCGATCAAGATCAATTTCCTCGAAACTTTCCTGCTACCTACCCACAGGTACAGAATAAAGTCTTGGATGTTACAGCTGATCCCAACTTGCCTAATGCCTATATTCAAACAACATTTAGGGATCAATGGATTGAACGTCAATCAAATTCTTTACGCGCAATTCATCGAGAAATGATGGACTTGCAAACTCTTAGCGATGCGACTATTCGCACGCGTGATTTGCCAAGTTCTTATTGTTCCTCTCTGCTTGCCGAAGGATTTAATGCTTGTGCAGCTCCTGAAGAGCCAGCTCCTGCGGTTCCTGCGCCTAGATATGAACCCACGCCTGCTCCTGCGCGACCTGTTCCCGCGTTGTGGTAAGCGGTTAAATTACCCTAGCTAAATTTTTTGTGTTGAGTTTAATTCCAAATAAAAAAGAAGAAACGCAAAGCGTTTCTTCTTTTTTATTGAAAGTTATGTGATTACAGTAGGGCGATCGCGTCCTGTTAATGTTTTGATCTGCGCGATTTGATCCGCGATCGCAATTAACTCTTTGAGCGCTTCTTGCGGATCGAGCGAATGCTTGGCAATATTTGGTTCGTAGCTCTCGACATAGAGACGGAGCGTTGCGCCCTCAGTACCCGTTCCTGAGAGACGGAATACAATTCGCGAGTCATCGGTAAATCCAATGCGGAGTCCTTGATGATTACTGATGCTGCCATCGACAGGATCGGTGTAGCTAAAGTCGTCACAGAAGGCGACTTCGTAAGAACCAAATTTCTGACCTGCTAAATTTGGCTGCTTTTTACGAAGATTGTCCATCAGCGTGTTAGCGCGATCGCTTTCGACATTTTCATAATCATGACGAGAATAGAAGTTACGTCCGTAGAGTTGCCAATGTTCTTTGACGATCGCTTCGACCGACTGCTGACGAGCCGCGAGGACATTTAGCCAAAACAAAACCGCCCAAAGTCCATCTTTTTCGCGGACATGGTTAGACCCTGTGCCGAAGCTCTCTTCACCGCAAAGAGTTGCTTTGCCAGCATCCAGCAAATTACCAAAAAACTTCCAGCCTGTGGGAGTCTCATAGCACTCGATTCCTAACCTCGCCGCCACACGATCGGGAGCTTGGCTAGTCGGCATAGAACGGGCAATCCCCGCCAGTCCACCTTTGTAAGCAGGAACAAGGTGAGCATTAGCCGCGAGAATCGCTAGGCTATCGCTGGGAGTAACAAAAAATTTGCGTCCTAAGATCATGTTGCGATCGCCATCGCCATCAGAAGCAGCCCCAAAATCTGGAGCGTCTTCACCATAGAGGACATCTACGAGATCATGGGCATAAACGAGATTCGGGTCAGGATGTCCACCACCAAAATCTTCTAGAGGAATACAGTTTTGCAAAGAGCTGACAGATGAGCCTAGTCGATTTACAAAAATCTCTTGAGCATAGGAACCAGTCACCGCATGCATTCCATCAAAACATATCCGAAAACCTGTCGAGGCAAGCAATATTTTGAGGCGTTCAAAGTCAAATAGCGATTCCATCAATTCTGCGTAGTCAGCAACTGAGTCGATTACGGCGATCGTGGTGTTTTCTAGCTGCGTTTCACCGATTTGATCAAGATTAAAGTCAGGAGCTTCGAGGATTTTGTACTCATTGATCGTTTTGCTGACACTATAGATTGCGTCAGTGATTTTTTCAGGAGCTGGCCCTCCATTACCCGTATTGTATTTGATGCCAAAGTCACCATCTTTGCCCGCAGGGTTATGGCTAGCTGAGAGGATAATGCCGCCAAAGGCTTTGTGTTTACGAATAATGCATGATGCTGCTGGTGTCGATAATATACCGCCACAACCAACTAAGATTTTGCCAAAACCATTAGCTGCTGCCATTTTGATGATCACTTGGATCGAATGACGGTTGTAATAGCGTCCATCGCCGCCAACCACGAGAGTTTGTCCTTGAAACCCTTCAAGGCTATCAAATATTGATTGAACAAAATTTTCGAGATAGTTAGCAGTCTGAAAAACGGTAACTTTTTTCCTAAGCCCAGAAGTACCAGGCTTCTGATCTGAGAAAGGCGATGTAGGGACGACTTTTAAAAATTTCACTGGGTTTTAATACAGCGCCTTGCGCTGTATGTCTTTGGACTTGTCCTAATTTTAGGAGAAATTGGTCAGCTAAATAATTAGTGATGTAAGTTTTGCTTATGACATAAAACCCAAAAGATGAATGGCGGCGCGAAGCGCCGCCATTCATCTTTTGGGTTTTGATTTGTCCCTATATACGTTGCTATGGAAAGAGCGTAGTCAAGTAGTCAGTGCAAAAGATTTCCAAGGAAGATCGCTTTTGCCATCCAAAAGCAAGTCTCGCGTAATTTCAGCAGTTACAGGAGCCATCATCACGCCATTGCGATAATGTCCTGTGGCGATCAAAATATGCGGATGTTCTGGCACAAAACCGAGAATCGGTGCTTGGAAACCATCTGGTCTAGGACGATCGCCTGCCCATGTTTCTAAAACTTTAGCCTGATTAAAACTCGGACACCAAGCGATCGCCTGTTCTAGCAATAACGACACATTTGCTTCGCGCGGCAGTTGATTTGGCTCAAACTCGATCGTTGCCCCGAGCCAATAACGATCATTACCTAATGGCACAATATTAATATCGGAGTGATCCTCATTTTCAGCATTAATGATAGTTTGCAGATTTAGGTTAGGAACTTGGACTAGCAAAGCTTGACCGCCCACAGGTTGCAAGATATCTCGCGATCTATTTTTTAAAAATGGTGCTAAGAGAGCGTTAGCCCCTAATCCTGAAGTGACCACAATGCGATCGCTAGTTAAATCTTCTAAATTTTTAACGGGTACATTCCACACAAACTTCACCCCATTTTGAGTCGCCGCTTCGACCAGCGCATGGACTAACTGAGTCGGATGCACCGCGCGATCGCAAGGGCTTAGTAAACCGCCATCAGTTTGCCACAAAGGGAATTGGGCAGTGATTTGAGCTTGATCAAGCCATTGCAAAACAAAACCCTGTTCTTTGCGAATCTCGATTAGCGATCGCGCTTTACTTTTGCCTTCAGGTGATCGATATAAACTTAAAATGCCATTGCGGTTGTAGATAATATCGCGATTTGTCTGGGCAGTTAACTCAGAAATCAGGCGATCGTACTTGCTCAAACTCGCTAAACGCAACTTGACTAAAGGACCTTTTGCCTTCGAGCTACAAGCCGCCATCAACACTCCTAGCGCCGTCCCTGTTGCCCCCATTGCAGGTTGTGACTTTGCCTCCAGAACTGTCACATTTAACTCGCATTTGCCTAATTCATCGCTTAATTCATCTCTTAATTTATATTTACTTAACTCATAAGCGAGCATAGCTCCGATTACACCGCAGCCAATAATAGTCACAGTCGTCATCTTTGTAGTAACTCAAAAAATAGCAGGGACGCAAAGCGCCTATTTTAACTCTATAGGCTTAACCTATTCGCTTGCAGCGCTTATTCCCAATTTTAGAAACTCAATGCTAGACTTCTGGAGAATAAATTAAGTTAAACCTGTGATTACGCTCAATCTGCTGCATCCTCTCGAATCTGTTGCTATCCAAACATGGAAATTTGAATCCGAGCCTGTAATTCGGATTGGTCGCTCGGGTGACAATGACGTGATCCTATATAGCTCTGTTGTCTCGCGCTATCATGTCGAGTTACATCGCCATCCTTTACATTGGGAAGTCGTAAATATTGGGGCAAATGGCACATATATCGAAGATAAGCAAATTGAAAAAGAGCGTGTTCAAAATGGCTTGACGATTCGGCTCGCCACAACTGGACCGAAATTACAAATTTTGCTAGATGGCTCCGAGTCTCTAACTCCGTCCAAACCACAAGCGATCGCTAGACCTGAAGCCTCAAATAAGCCAACTGATGTTCGCCCAACTTTTATGCCCCGCAAGTAAATTTTATGCCCCGCAAGTAAATTTCCTAGCTACAATCTCCCAGATACATATTTCGCGATATATTTTGCGATCGCATTAGGACGACAATATCGTAATATTATAGACTTGGCATAAGTTGGCACTTGTCAACGATGTTTTTTGGTCTCTAGGCATATTTAGCCTAGGAATATTTAATCTAGGCATATTTAATAATGAAGGTCACTCTAGAGAAGCTTCCCGCTAGTCAAATTAGTTTTGACATCCAAGTTGAAGGGGCAAAGTCTCAAGCAATATATGATCGCATTGTCAAAGACTTGACAAAGACAATGCAGGTCCCCGGCTTTCGCAAAGGCAAAGCGCCCACCCAAATTGTACTTAGACAAGTCGGCAGTCAGCGACTCAAAGTTAATGTACTGGAGGAGTTGCTAGAAAAAACTCTAAATGAAGCCCTTGCGGAAAATAAAGAAGTCAAAGATAAAGCTTTGGGCGGCTTTCAACTGATCACCGACATGGAGACTCTTGTCCTCACCTTCACTCCTGGGCAAGAGCTATCTTTTAAAGCGGCGATCGATGTTGAACCAGATGTCACCCTCAACAAATATCAAGGCTTTAGCGTCCAGGCCGAAGAAATCAAGCCAGACTTGACCGAAGTTGATCGCTCATTGCGTGAATTTCAAGTCCGTAAATCGACACTCGTACCTATCGAAGATCGCAATGTACAGCTAGAAGATGTAGTCACAGTCGATCTCAAGGTTATTGATCGCGCCACAGGTGAAGAATTACCTGATGCGGGCGAAGAAGATTTTCAGCTAGATGTTGACGAAAAAGCATTTATTCCTGAGGTCGTCAGGGCAATCATTGGTGCAGCGATCGATGATGTTGTCGAAGTTGACTCGATTTTTCCTGAAGAGTATTACCCCGAAGAATATATCGGTAAGGAAGTTAAATATGTAGTCAAGATCAAGTCGCTTAAAGGACGAGAGCTTCCTCCTCTCGATGATGAATTTGCTCAATCGATCAGCGACAAATCCACGATCGCCGAACTGCGAGAAATGCTCGAAAAGCGTGTCGCCGATGAAGCCGCATCTAAGACTCAAGCCAACAAGGAGCGCGCCGTCCTTGATGCCCTCACCGCTGAGCTCGAAGTTGACTTGCCTGTTAGTCTCATGCAGCAAGAACTCGACTACTTAGTTAGACAGCAAGCTAGCTACCTCGAAGAACGCATCGATCCTGCGATGGCAAAACAACTCTTTACCAAAGAATTGGTCGAAGAAATGCGCCGCCTGAACATGCCTGAAGCGATCAATCGCCTCAGACGCAAAGTTGCCCTCGATGAAATTGTCAAGCGTGAAAATCTAACTGTTGACGAAGCGGCTCAGAACGAAAGAGTGGCGAACACTCTCGCCGCTTTGAAGGACAATAAAATCGATCCACGCCGCCTAGCTAGCCTGATTAGCGAAGAAATGCTAACCGAAAAAGCGGTGGCATGGGTCATCGAAAACTCCAGTATCGAGCTAGTTGAAGCAGGCTCGCTGAAGCCTCAAGAGACTGCTCCTGAGATTGCGGCTGCCGACTCAACTGTCGATGTCTCATCTGAATCTGCCGAATAAAACTAAAAGAATAAGACTCGCCAATGCGAGTCTTATTCTTTTAGTTTTTAGATCGCGTCATGTCGCCCGAACTTACCCGAACTCATCAGACTTACTTTTTTGAGGCATAATAGCTCTCGGATAGGTATGGTTAACTACAAGCTTTCTTAGGCATCAAAATCATGGTGAACTCACAAGACATGTTCTCTTTGTCAAGTCAATTAGCAGCAAATTATCTGGCGACCCAAAATCAAGTCGTACCGATGGTAGTTGAGCAGTCTGGCAAAGGCGAAAGAGCATTTGATATCTTCTCACGCTTACTCCGCGAGAGGATTGTATTCTTAGGTTCGCAAGTAGATGACACCACCTCGAACCTAATCATGTCGCAGCTTTTATTTTTGGAAGCTGAAGACCCCGAAAAAGATATTTATCTCTACATCAATTCTCCAGGTGGTTCAGTTTACGCGGGCATGGCAATTCTCGATACTATGAACCATGTCCGTCCCGATGTCTGCACCATTTGTATGGGTTTAGCAGCTAGTATGGGAGCATTCCTATTGTCGGCTGGCGCTAAAGGCAAGCGAATGTCTTTACCGAATGCGCGGATCATGATTCATCAGCCGCTTGGTGGCGCTCAGGGGCAAGCTGTCGATATTGAGATTCAAGCGCGTGAGATTCTGTATATCAAGCGATCGCTCAATGAGATGTTAGCCGAGCAGACAGGCAAACCAATTGAACAAATCGAGGAAGATACCGAACGCGATTTCTTCATGTCTCCCGCAGAGGCTCAACAATATGGTCTAATTGATCGAGTTTTGACTAATTCCAAAAGTCTCCAGCCATCGGTTTTATCCCTCGTCTAGCGATCGCCTAGTATCCCCGAAAATCACTGCCCTGAGTAATCCCTGCCCTGATTATCAACCCATTGAGATAGCTTATGCCCAGTAAATATGACTCTCATCTTAAATGTTCATTCTGTGGTAAGTCGCAGGAGCAGGTACGCAAGTTAATTGCGGGTCCTGGGGTATATATTTGTGATGAGTGTGTAGATTTATGTAATGAAATCCTTGATGAAGAGTTGTTTAATAGCGCTCCACCTCAAGCCGCTCAACGCAAAGACCCTGCTAACGATAAGCGTAAAACCAAAACTGCGGCAAATCTCAACCTCAGTCAAATTCCTAAACCGCGTGATATCAAGCGTTATCTAGACGAAAACGTGGTTGGTCAGGACGAAGCGAAAAAAGTTTTATCTGTGGCTGTTTATAACCACTACAAGCGGTTGAGCTTTATTGAGTCATCAGCAAAAAATCCGATTGAAGATGGGATCGAACTCCAGAAGTCGAACATTTTATTGATTGGTCCCACGGGTTGCGGTAAGACACTCTTGGCGCAAACTCTAGCCGAAATGCTCGATGTGCCTTTTGCAGTTGCTGATGCGACGACATTGACTGAGGCGGGATATGTGGGTGAAGATGTAGAGAACATTTTGCTACGGCTATTGCAGGTTGCAGACCTCGATGTAGAAGAGGCGCAGCGTGGCATTATTTACATCGATGAAATCGATAAGATTGCGCGTAAGGGCGAAAACACGTCAATTACGCGTGATGTGTCAGGGGAAGGCGTACAGCAAGCATTGCTAAAAATGCTCGAAGGAACGATCGCTAATGTGCCGCCTCAAGGTGGTCGCAAGCATCCTTATCAAGACTGTATCCAGATTGACACCAAAAATATTTTGTTTATCTGCGGTGGTGCATTTGGGGGACTCGAAAAGTCAATCGAGCAACGGATTGGCAAAAAGTCGATGGGCTTTGTGCAGCAAGGTGAGGCAATGCCCCGCGAAAAACGTACTGCCGAGATACTCAAAAATGTGCAACCTGATGATCTGGTCAAGTTTGGGATGATTCCCGAATTTATCGGTCGCGTGCCTGTCATGGCAGTGGTCGATCCCCTAGACGAAAAAACCTTAGTCGCCATCTTGACTGAGCCGCGCAGCGCTTTAA
The DNA here is from genome assembly GCA_043743655.1 of Cyanobacteriota bacterium. Taxonomy (GTDB): domain Bacteria; phylum Cyanobacteriota; class Cyanobacteriia; order Pseudanabaenales; family Pseudanabaenaceae; genus Pseudanabaena. The sequence goes on from JAYTWB010000053.1 coordinate 12,259, forward strand.
TCAAGCAGTATCAAAAGCTCTTGAAGATGGATAATGTCCAACTTGAGTTTCAGCCTGATGCTGTTCAGGCGATCGCCAAAGAAGCCTATCGACGTAAAACAGGAGCGCGGGCTTTGCGCGGTATTGTCGAGCAGTTAATGCTAGATATGATGTACGAGTTGCCTTCGCGTAAGGATGTGACAAAATGCTTGATTACTCGCGATATGGTCGAAAAACTATCTACAGCCGAGATTCTGCAACATCCTGCATCACTACCTAAGCCTGAATCAGCCTAAACATAAACAAATAAAAGATAAAGGCTGGCGATCGCGAGTCTTTTTTGTTAGATATTAAGACTTAATGAAATTGTGTGAAAGTTGTGAAATATTCACCTAGTCCTAACTACATTAGTTTTTTACCTCGCCTTAGAGAAGGCGATCGCGTGACTTATGACGGTACTGATTGGGAGATTAGAGACTTCAGTACTTATAACGATGCGAATGGCTATGAAATGATGGAATGGCTAATTCAGTCAAATCATAACAGCCATTATCTATTGCGCGAAGTTGATCCTGAGCAGCCTGAAACTAAAATTAATTGGTATTTGTCAGAAGAGATCAAGGTCGATCGTGTATCGGGTGAGCATGTTGGTGACAATATGCAATTTTTGCTGTGGGATGCGATGAAAGGGAATCGGGAGCCTTATCCCAAGTTACGAGCTTTGGGAAGACTCTATTATTTTGAATCCCAAACAGAAGGAACTTATAAAGGTGAGGAGGGCAGCGAATCTCGTAAAACATGGGACTATTGGGATGAGGAACATCTCTGGAATCTAGCGATCGAGGCTTGGCAAAATCGTGAACTACATGTTTATTCCACTCAAAAAGTTAGTCCTGAAGACTTTGCGATCGCCGAAAAATCTGATCAGTCTGAGCAGTTTGTTGAGACAAATATCTCAAAGAGCTACGCTAAAAATCATGCAAAGAAAAGCGATCGCACTTGGCAATGGGTCTGTGCATGGGGATTGGTGGTGGCAGGTATCATTTTGATGATGTCTGGAGATTGGTAAGTCATGCCTCCTATTTCTTTATTTGTGGAAGAGCAGTCAAATGAAAATATGCGCGAAATTGCGTTCTACATTAATGGAGAATTGCAATTTCACACTGCTGATGAAGCGATCTATCATGAGTATTTGACTATTCCCGCGATCGCTTTAGCGGCTCAGAGGTTTCCTAATCAAACTTTGCGAGTTTTAGTTTGTGGTGGCGGGGATGGTTTGGCGGTGCGCGATATTTTGAGATATCCACAGGTTAATCAGATTGATTTGGTGGATTATTCTCAAGAAGTTATTGATTTAGGTAAGCAAGTTTTTGCACCATTTAATCACGAGAGTTTATCTGATTCTAAAGTTGCTATTCATATTCAGGAAGCTTTTGGATTTTTGACTAAATTCACCCAAGATTTAGGAGAAAATTTATTGAATGAGAGCGATCGCAGATATCATGCGATCATTTGTGACTTTACCTATCCTGCTTCTATTGCGGAAACTCAAATATATGCATGGGAATGGTTTGTTTTACTTAAGCAAGCGCTAATTCCATCAGGGATTATTGCCACAAATGCTGTTTCTCCTGATCGCAATACGCTGGCTTTTTGGTGCATTCATCAGACGATGCAAGCCGCAGGTTTAGATGTGAAGCCGATGCAAGTACATATTCCTTCTTTTGTGAATCATGATTATGGTAACTGGGGATTTTTGCTGGCTTCAGAAACAGCGATCGCTCTGACTGAGATTGAATCTCTGGATTTGCCACTAGATTTACGCGCATCAAGTTTGGAGGCTTTCTTAGAAGCATTTATTTTTGATCAAGCGATCGCCCAAGTGAGAGACTCGGTAATCATTCATAAAAAAGATTCTTCTCAATTATTTTTCTATTTGCTAAATCGGGGAAATCAGAATTATTTACCAGAGCAGGCGATCGCTACTATCAAAAACAGCGACAAGAAGAACGATCCGATGAGTCTAGATAACTTAGCAAGAGCTTGGCTCAATCAGCTTGAGTCAAATCCTGATGCTCTATTAATTCCTGCTCAACATCATTCACATACACCGCAAATCTCTCAAGAATGGTTAGGACGAGTTAAGCAGTTACTCAATCAAATTGATTTGCCGCGCTTAATTGCAAAATTATTAGAGCGATCGCAGGAATTGCCGCGCGAAGTTATCGATGATTTACGCGAATTTCAAACTAAATTAACTAACTTTCAACAGCGACTCTCCCAGCAAAATTCTCAACAAGATTTTAGTCAAGCAATCTATCTCGATGACTCAAACAAACCTTCCTTCAGCCTAACTACCGCTAAAGTAATCGCCATTCTTGCGTTAACTTTGTTAGTCGCCAATTTAGCGGCTCCAGATGCGGTATTTGCGAAGGGATCGACTGTCGGCGGTTCGGTCGATGGAGATGGCATTGGCTTAGGTTTTATCGGATTGATGATGACTATGGGCGGTGTTTATTGGTTGATTAATTTAGCGAATACCCCTAAAAAGAAGTGATTCTCAAAAAGCTATCAACTAGCGATCGCCTTGCATGGGATGAGCTTACCAAATCATTACATCATGGCGGCTTTATGCAGTCATGGGTGTGGGCAGATTTTCGAGAACTCGATGGCTATCAAACTTTTCGCTATGGCTTATTTAATGAGATCAATCAACTAATTGGCGGTTGTATTTTCTATTTCTATCCCCAGCCGAGTGCTGCAAATATAATTTTTGCCCCTGCTGCGCCAATTTTATTAGAAGGCTATGAGATAGAAGGAATGAAATTGTTACTAGCTAAAGCAGAATTACTGGCTAAAGGTATTAATCAAATAGGTACTAATCATAGGAGTGGAGCGATCGCTTTACGCATCGAGCCATTATTACTTGCCAAACCCCTATGGATGGGACAAGATTTTCGGCGATCGCCTGCTGACTTGATGCCCTCCGAGACGCTCTGGATCGACCTCCAACAAGCTAAAGAAAAACTACTCGCAAACATGCATTCTAAAGGACGTTATAACTTGCGTCTGAGCTGGCGACATGGGGTTAAAACTAGCTTTACAAGCGATGATAAGGCGATTCCATTTTTCTATGATTTGTTGTATGCGACCGCACAACGACAAAGTTTTTTAATTGAACCTTATGGATTTTTTATTAAGCTCTGCCAAACTCTATTTCGCGAAGGGATTGTGGAAATTGGCTTTGCGAAATATAACGGCGAAAATTTAGCAGCGATTTTATTGATTTATTGGGGCGATCGCTGTACCTATCTCTATGGTGGACGCAGCGATCGCGATCGGCAAGTTATGCCGACTTATGCGTTGCATTGGGAAGCTATGCAACGAGCTAGACAACGTGGATGTAAAATTTATGATTTCTATGGCTATAGTGACAACCCAAATCACACTTATTACAAATTCTCACGATTTAAGCGTCAATTTGGTGGCACAGTCATTAAAACTATCGGTGCTCATGATTATTTCTTTTATGATCGCCTAGCTGATACGATCATTCGACTATTACAATAATATTTTTACGCGAAAGAATGCAGGAGATAAGTAATGATCCAAATAGAAAAATATATGAGTTCTAATGCGGGACATTAAGCAAGATGCAGCCAACTCAATCGCCACCAAGCATTACCAACTCGCAAAAAGTGCGGGTAATTGCCCCTAGCGGAGCCTTGCGAGAATGGGAACGCTTTGAGCAGGGTGTAAAAGTATGGCGCGATCGCGGTTATGAATTAGATATACCCAGTAATCTGAGTCAACCCTATGGCTACCTTGCAGGAACTGATCAGCAGCGCTGTCAACAACTAATCGAGGCGTGGAATGATCCTGAATGTGTGGCGATCGCTTGTGCGCGGGGAGGCTACGGCTCAATGCGGCTACTCGAAAACCTTGACTGGAGTCAGCTTAGCGCTCGCCCAAAATGGTTGATTGGCTTTTCCGACATCACCGCTTTACTATGGGGCTTTGCTAAACACAAGGGGATTAGCGGCTTACATGCACCCGTATTAACCACATTAGCAAACGAGCCTGAGCGATCGCAGCAACAATTATTTGATTGGCTAGAAGGAAAAATCAACTCAATTACGCTATCAGGCACAGGATGGGAAAATGGCAAAGCCACAGGGCTGCTATTACCCGCAAACCTAACCATTGCCACACATATTATCGGTACTACGCTCTGTCCTGATCTAGAAGGTGTGATTTTGGCGATCGAAGATGTTGCCGAGCCACCATACAAAGTTGATCGGATGTTGACCCACTGGCGTTGGTCAGGACATTTACAAAAAATCAAAGGGATTGCAATTGGTCGTTTTAGTCAAACTGAGGTGTCTACACCCAGTTTGACAATGGAAGAAGTCTGGCGCGATCGCCTATCTGACTTAGGGATTCCAATTGTGATGCATTTACCGTTTGGTCATGATGGTGAAAATGTACCATTACCCGTTGGTTGTATCGCGGAAATTGATGCGAATAATGGAACTCTCAGCTATAAAGTCTCAGCTGTAAATAATTAAGCAAATTCGAGCTGCATACATCAAATTAATTCAAGATAAATTATAGAAATATTCAGTTTATTAATTAATTTTACTGAATAAATAAGGTAATTTCATTGTGGTTTCATCTTTTGATCGTAGACTTTTAAAATAAAAAGAATTTGAATATTATGAATTTCATTAAATCAAACATTTTATCTCATAGCTTAGGTTTGGTAGCGATCGCCTCAGTTGCGACTGCAACTCTATCCGCCTGCTCAACAACAACTCCAGAATCATCGACAACTTCTATCGCATCAACAACACCAACTGCTACTGCTACACCTAAACCCACTCCTACATCTATGTCTCATAGCATGGGGAATATGACAATGGATTTAGGAGCAGCCGATGCCGACTTTGACCTGCGCTTTATTGATGCGATGATTCCACATCATCAAGGCGCAGTAGCGATGGCAAAAGAAGCTCAGCAAAAATCTCAACGCCCTGAGATTAAAAAACTAGCCGATGACATCATCAAGTCTCAAACAAAAGAAATTAGTGAATTACAAGCTTGGCGAAAACAGTGGTATCCCACTGCTAGCAATAAACCTATGGCTTACAATGCCAAAATGGGGCATATGATGGAGATGAGTGATGATCAGATGAAAAGTATGATGATGAGCCAAAATCTAGGTGCAAAGGATGCCGACTTTGATTTACGATTTATCAACGCGATGATTCCACATCATAAGAGTGCAGTAGCGATGGCGCAAGATGCTCTAGCCAAGTCCACTCGCCCTGAGATCAAGCAACTCGCCAAAGATATTATTTTTTCACAACAAGCAGAAATCAAGCAAATGAAGGAATGGAAGAAAGCTTGGTATAAAAAATAATTATGGTGATTTTTAGGCAGTAAGTTCCAATCTCATTAGCTGCGGCAGGAGAATGTTTCATAGTGCTGTCCCAGATTAAAGTTCTTGATCAGTCCAAGATTTTAAGTCTTCCAATGGTTCCAAATGAATAAAAACATTAGTGTGGGGTAAAACGGAAGAGATCGCTAACTCGATCTCTTCGCACAAATCATGCCCTCGCTGTACCGTCCATTCTCCTGGGACAAGAACATGGAAGGATACAAATTGTCTTGTTCCTGCGATTCTAGTCCGCATGGCATGAAATTGAACTTTTTGGAGATTATAAGATTCTAGAATCTGATTGATCACTTCTCTGTCTGCCAAAGGGATAGAAGCATCTAGAAGCGCAGAGCCGCTCTCCCTGATCAGCTTGAGCCCAGTCCAAATAATATTAGCGGCGACTAATAAAGCAATCAAGGGATCGAGAATTAACCAACCTGTTAATGAAACCAGCAATAATCCCAGCATTACGCCCACAGATGTCCATACATCTGTCAATAAATGATGAGCATCAGCTCGTAAGGTGATTGATCGCAGACGTTTTCCTGCTTTGAGTAATACGACAGCAAGCCCCCCATTTATTGCTGTAGCTACTAATGAAAGAACTAATCCAAAACCAACTTGTTCTAACGGCTGAGGATGAAATAGTCTGGGTATAGCGGCGATCGCAATGCTAATAGCCGCGACTAAAATCAAAGCTCCTTCAACTCCGCTAGAAAAATATTCAGCTTTAGAATGTCCAAATGCATGTTCTTCATCGGGAGGTTTGACGGCATAAGTTAGCGCCCACACAGCGACTATGGCGGCGACTAAGTTAACTCCTGATTCTAGTGCGTCAGACAAAAAACCCACCGAACCAGTCAAAACATAAGCACCAAACTTAAGAGCGATCGTAAGGACTGCGGCTCCAATTGACAAAAAAGCATAGTAGCGAGCAGATTTATTTCGCATGTTAAATCCCCTAGAAATTATCAGACAAATCAACTAATGATAGTTCTTTATCAGGCTCAAGATCGCGCGCAAGTAAATATTTCTGAATCTGTTCACCAATTTTGTCGTTACCCGAAGTCTTAGAGATAAAAGATGTAGCGCCGACAAACCTTGCTCTAATCCGATCAATCAGTGAGTCATTGCTCGTCAAAATCAAAATAGGTGTGTCTTTGAATTCTGGAATGCGGCGAATTTGGGTGCAGAGTTCATAACCACCAACTATCGGCATTACTAAATCTAAAATGATCAAATCTGGATGCAATTCGATTAGTAATGGTAGTACCTTAATAGAATCACGGATTCCTAAAAAACCCAAACCAAATCCTGTAACTATCTGTTCAATAGTCGCACATACTTGGTTGCTATCATCGACACAAGCAACTAGCGGACGTAATATTGGGGTCTGTTCTTTCTGATTTTTTAGCTCACTTTCTGGCAACTGAGTCAGCTCAGGTGTGATCGATTCTCTCAAAGAGAAAGATGAGATTGGTGCTTGGATGTCAGAGACTTCTACTAATCCAACCATACCGCGATAATAATATGCCATCAATGATTGAGAAAGTGTAAGCAGGTCTTTCTTCATCCATACTGATAACTCACGCAGCGATCGCCTGCCATCAAGTATCGTAATCAAAGTTTTGTGAGTAAGTTCTGAAGCTTCTTCTTTAAGCTGTTCAGGTCGCTTGATCCAGGGTGCTAGGTTGGGAGAGAAGTCAGCTATCCCTGCTTTACGCCATGTCATCCACTCTTGATGAGCGCGATCGATCGCATGTTCAGCATGGATTAACGAAATCACAGGTGTAATTTCGTCTTCAAAATCACAGTAATAAGTGATGCGCTCATCGGCTGCACATTGAATAATATCAAACAGTACTTCTTGGATAAGATTTTCGATAATCGGCGATATCTGTTCACGCGTCAAGATCATCCGCTTCATCAAGATCACCAGCACATGATAGTCCCACAATCTGATTTCTTCGGTGGTACGGAGAGAAATTTTATTAAAGTCTATTTGTACTTTGTACTGCCCCATCAGTCTGCGCCAACGCCGATGACTATGGATACCGCCAGAAGCCCATACGAGTCTGCCATGGCAGTAGTAAATACTCCATTTGTACTCTTTAGCACTATGAAGTTCTAGTTTGCCAGTGAATTGCTTACGACCATAGCCGCGTAACTGTTCTACAAGGCTATAAACGGCTAGGTTATCTGTATCCATGCGTTGTAGAGATTGATTTTTCTAGTTTAAGGAGAGTAAAAAGCTAGCTTTTAAAAGATTAAATAAGCTTATCACTAGAAATTCAGTTCTTGATCAGTTCTTGAGATGTATTTAGATCGCCTTTGACCGATTTTGTAGTATGTTGATTGAGACTTGGCGCTCTTGATATTGTCTCGAAATACTCTGCAACTTTAGGTTTATTTTATACCCATGTCGAAGCCATCTAAAAACAACAAATCTGCACAGAAAAAACAATCAGCAATGCTGATGTATATAGGAATTGGGGCGGCAGTGATTGCTGTAGTAGGGGGGAGCGCTTACTTTTATTTTGTGCAGCGATCGCAAGCGATTAAGGGGATTTTGGGCGCGGCAGCCGTAATCCCACAGGAGGCGCAAGTAGTTATGGCTTTTAATACAAAAGCTGACCCGTGGAATAAATTGGCGCAATTTGGGACACCTGCCTCGCAAAAGCTGATCGGTGAAGGGATCACTAAGTCACCTTTAAACTCATTGCTAGTCCAAAGCAAAACTGAGTATAGTCGCGATGTGCAGCCCTGGTTAGAGGGTTACATCATGACTGCGCTTGTACCGAATGCCGCTCAACCACAAGCACCTGCGGCAACATTGGTAATTGCGCCCACTCGCGATCGCAGTAAGTCGGAAGCCTTTTTGGTGAAATATCGTGAGGCGCTGACCCAGCAAGGCGCGCGATTTACATCTAAGCAATACAAAGATGTCACTTACTATGAGTCGCCCTCGCGTGACCCTAATAATAGTGTAGTGACGGCGGATATTGGTGGTCAGTATGTGGCGATCGCGACCAGTCCCACCCTGATCCAACAAGCGATCGACACTTATAAAGGTAGCAATCCTTCCCTTGCCAAGAAGCCAATTTTTGCCAAGATTTATAGTGCTACAAACCAAACTAAAATTACTGAGCCATTGCTGCAAGTGTATCTCGATGGAGAAGTGGCGTTAGAGTTTATTGGCTCTCAGGCAAAGCTAAATCTGAACGAAGCCGCGATCGCGCAATCACGCCGTGAACTAGATGCAATGACCCTGACAGGTGGAACTCAAAAAGAAGGTTTGCGCTTTGAGATTAATACTTATCTCAAAAACGATAACTCTAACCCGCTTGCGAATAACGAAGCAAAGGTTCTAAATCTATTGCCACAAGAAACTTTTCTGTTGGTTTCGGGCGTAAATCTGTATCAATCTTGGCAATCTCTAGTGTCTCAGGCTAAGGGAAATGCGAGTTCTGCTCAGCTCATCGATCAGATTCGCAAAACTGTCAAAGACAGCACTAAGCTAGACCTCGATCAAGATATCCTCAAATGGATGAATGGGGAATTTGCGATCGCCGCTATTCCCAATAATCAAGGTATCTTAGCGAACCCTGGGTTTGGATTTGTGGCGATCGCACAGACCAGTGATCAGACTGCTGCTAAAAATGCGCTCGAAAAAATCGAT
>JAYTWB010000054.1:0-6009 GCA_043743655.1 Cyanobacteriota bacterium
CTGAAGTTGCCAGATATCCATGCACTGCGCCAACGACAACCGAACTAAGCATTAAAATTCGCCATTTACCAGCATCTAGCGATCGCTTCAAATAGACATATTCGCTAGGTAGATGAGTTTGCATCAGTGACAAATCATCATGATTACCCGCTAAACAATAAGCAGGAATTGCCAAACTATCGAGAGAACGCTTTAAGCGCTCATAGCTCGCCGCACTAACATCTTGAGTCAAATCCCCCGTTAAAAGGAGCAAATCGACCTGCTGCAGAATTTGTTTGATTGTGCCTAAAACTTCTTGAAAAGATGCCTCAGTCTGTATTCCCACCAAAGATTTTTCGATATCTTCAAATAGATGAATATCAGTTAGTTGCGCGATCGAGACAAAACTATCGCAATTTGTCATATCCATCTATGCCCATACAAATAAGCTGTAAGTAGCAACTACATGTTTCTGGATTACTTCTTTAGTTTGACTTTACCCTAAAAAAGCAGCGGTTGCTCAGCCCATTGAGCAGACAGCTAAGTATTACTAATTAAATACTACTAAAGAGTTTAAGCTTATTTATCAAATTATGCTAGATGCAATCTGTATGCTGTGATTTGTATCACAGTACGCACATACTAGAAATCAACTAAAAATCAACTGAAAACTACAATCTTATGCTGCTCGGCAAGTCTCGAACTTATCACGATCCGATTCATGGCGCGATTACTCTCGATGGGAGCGATCGCACGGAAAGTTTATTAATTCAGTTAATTGATACACCCGAGTTTCAGCGGTTACGGCGGATTCGTCAACTTGATATTGCTTACTTTACTTTTCATGGCGCTGAAGGTTCGCGGTTTACCCATTCTCTAGGCGTAATGTCTTTGACTCGCCGTGCTTTTGATGCGATCGCCACAAAATATCCTTACCTCACCCCACATCGGACTGTGGTTTTAGTTGCCGCACTGCTTCATGATCTTGGGCATGGAGCTTATAGCCACGCGTCAGAAGAAGTTTTTGGGAGCAATCATGAAATATGGACTTTACGATTAGTTAAGTTCGGCAAAATTGCTGAGATTCTCCACTTCTTTTCACCTGATTTAATTTCTGATTTAGAAAAAGTATTTACCAAAAAATATGCTGTGCCATTTGTCTATCAGTTAGTTTCTAGTCAAATTGACTGCGATCGCCTTGATTATTTACAGCGTGATAGTTATTTCACGGGTGCAAAATATGGTCAGTTGGATGTTGATCGGATTTTACTAGCTTTACGGTTTGATCCAATTTCTCAAAACTTAGTAATTGGTCGCAAGGGAATAGTGGCGATCGAGCATTATTTGACAGTGCGCTATTTTATGTATTTGCAGGTATACAACCATCCCAAGAATTTAGCCGCCAGATTTTTGTTGGAAAGAATTTTTCGGCGAGCAAAAGTTTTAATTAAAGACAATCAAAATAATGATCCAATATTCAGCGATCGCACTATTTTGGCTTGGCTGACTAAAGAACCACAGATGCTCACTTGTGAGGAATATCTCGCTTCAGATGACATTGTTTTTGCCTATCACATTCATCGCTGGCGTGATAGCGATGATCGTACACTTGCAGACTTATGTCGCCGTTTTTTAGATCGTGATTTATTTCGCGTTACTGATATTTCTGATCTTGATGATGTTCAGCAACAGGAAAGTCTGGATACTTGCCGAACAAAAATGATTGCACAAGGGCTTGATCCTAAATATTATTGTGGGATTAGAGTCTCTCGTACTAAAGGCTATAGCATTTATAAACAAGGGATAAATATCCAAACTGATCAAGGTTTAAAAGATATCGCGCGACTTTCGCCATTAGTTCAAGCGATCGTTCAGCCAATTCAGAGAGCATGGTTAATACATCCGTAAAAGCTAAAAAAGGCGGCGCAATGCGCCGCCTTTTTTAGCTTTTCTTGCTGCAAAGCCAATAGGTGAGCATTTCGCCTTTTCCTTTGACAGAAATAAGCCCGCGTTGTTCGAGGTTAAATTTATCGCGAATACGGACATATGTCGCTTCAGTTACTTGAATTGCTTCCGCTATTCCCAATGATTCCATTCGACTGGCGACATTGACAGTATCACCCCATAGATCGTAAATAAATTTCTTGGTGCCAATTACACCTGCCACTACTGGCCCTGAGTTGATCCCGATTCGCATCGAAATTTGAGTGCCTTCGATCGCCTTGATTTGAGCAACGGCAGCTTGCATATCCAGTGCCATACAAGAAATCGCTTCAGCATGATTGACTCTTGGTTGCGGCAATCCACTCACCACCATATAGGCATCACCAATAGTCTTGATTTTTTCAAGCTTATGCCGATCGCATAGATCATCAAACATAGAAAAAATTTGATTGAGTAGCTCGACCACTTCGGTTGGCGACAGGCTATTAGAAAGTTCGGTGAAGCCAACAATATCGGCAAACAACACTGATACTTCTTCAAATCCATCTGCCATTGAGGCGCGACTATGCTTGAGCTTTTTGGCGATCGCTTCAGGCAACATATTCAATAACAGACTTTCAGAACGATCTTTTTCGACTTGGAGTTCTTGTTGGATGCGAATGCGTTCTGTCACATCACGAAAGTACCAAACCATTCCATAGAATTTACCTTCAGAAGAATGAACTTGTCCTGAATAGCAATCAATCACGCGCTGATCAGCAAGATAAATCTCTTGTTGGGTATACATTTGATCGGCATCATAAGCATTTTCAAGAGCCTCAACTAGTCCTTCGGGTAGTTGAAGATGATGCTGTAAGAGGCTAAGTAATCCTCCATATTCCACAGATTGCAATACAGATTCTGGAATTTGCCACAATTCACAAAATCGATGGTTATAACTAACAATCCGTCCTTGTTCATCTACTGCCAAAACTCCATCAACAGAAGCTTCACGCTGAGATTTTAAAAGTGAATTACTCCGTTGCAAAGCTTCTTCGACTTCTTTTTGCTGATTAATATCAGAAAATTCACGCGATCGCACCAGTGAAATAGCAACTTGTTGGCATAGCAATCGTAAAACTTGTAAACATCCAGACTGGATTAGATTTTGGTTATGATCTTCTAAATAAATGGCTCCGAGCAGTTCACCCGCCTCACATAGAGGTATACATATTGCCGATTTAGAATCATGAGCTAACCAATAGGAATCATCGACAAAATAGGGATCGGGAGCATTTTGATTCCAGATTGATTCTGCGCGATCGCTTAAAGTCTTCTGCACCATTAACATCGGTAAACTATCCGTGCTAGCAAGGGCTAATCTTGGCGATCGCTCAGAAATAAGATCGGGAATAGAATCTGCGATCATAAACTCTTGACCGTCCGCCAAAATTACAGCACCCGAATCTGCCTCTGACAACTCTAGCAATAGAGCAAGACTGAGACTAACCAACTTATCAACATTTAACTCACGCGAGATATGCTGTGCTGCTTCGAGAACTGCAACAAGATTAAAGTTTGGTTGATTGATATTGTGATCGATACTGTTCGGTGTACTCATCAATTTCATCACTGATTTTGAGGACAAAGAATTGATCTGCGATCGTGATTGGAACAATGCAATCCCTCAATCAAAGCTTAAAAATTTGTTCAATCTTAGTCCACCTGATCGATCCGTAGCATCAGACATTTTACTGAACAATTAAAGATAGATAGCACTTTACGCACAAACGGCAAAAAAATATCGATCCCGAAGCGATCGATATTTTTTTGCCGTTTGTCCATGCCAATTTGCTTGGCTACTTTTACTGCACTGTATCCAATTGCGATCGCGATAAACGTTCTAACCAAGGAGCTAGAAATTCAGCATTAGCTTGCTGTTCCTGAGAGTCTTGTGTCTCTAGAGGATAAGGCGCGATACCTCGCAGGGTCGATGTGGTCACACAAAACATTGATTTCTGAAAAGAAAGACAAATTTTGCCAAGTAAGTCTTCTTCACCGCGATCGCTATTTTGATAAAGCTCATGTAAATAGTCGGGAATAAAATGCCGCATATCTTGCATCAGTAATGTTGGCGGAATACCCGCACCACCGACTGGCAATGGATCAGCATAAAGGACACCGTAATTAAATTGCGAAATCTCAGCAGATATCTGATGCGCCTGAGCGTTATATGAAACTGTGCCTCGAAATGGGAAAGACCGAAAAAATACTGCTTCCACATATGGTAAAGCCGTGTCTTTTAAAAATGTCAGCTTTGCTGACGCAGGTACAATTTCGTAATAACTGCCATTGATCGAGACTGTATAGACGTAAGGTGTGCTAGCCGCTGCGACTAAACCATCTTGAATATGTTGAACCACATCAGGGATATTCTTAATTTCACCGCGATCATAGCGATCGCTAAGCTCTAAAAATAGCGGCGACATGAACGACCAAAAATAACCAAGCGCGCTGTAGTAAGTCATCAGACGTACTTGCTCTGGCAAAAAATCAGGAAACAAACGGTTCATTGCCGCCATGAACGGGTTGTGCTTAACTTTGACCGCGATCGCTTGTTTAGCAATTTTTTTAAATTCATCTGAGTCTAAATAAGTATCTAGCCCGCCGCCGCCATGCCAAAACATTGCTTTCATGCAATATTCAGCAAACTCCAGATTTATGCGATCGTGCCACCAATGACGAACAAGCTTTTTTAATGAAAACTTACCATTAAAAAACTTAAAAAATGGAAAAACCACCAAAAACTGATGCTGAGAAACATAGGTAAGATTAGTATGGTATTCGCCTAGCACCACACCATAGCTTTTGAGAATACCAACAACCTCTAACAAGTTGTCAGGCGAATCTGGAAGTAAAGCACCACCTTTTTGTAAACGTTGCTCCACCGCAGCAAGTTCGAGTTTAATAGTTTTATCTTGAGTTAACACATTCATAATCACATCTTAAAATACACTTTACTATAGTAGAAACATGTGGCATATTTCTTGGATTGATTAAGGAAGGTGATAATAGCAATAAAATCTACAAATGCCTCTTCTCCAATCAAATGGATAAACTATTTAGTAATCGTAATACAGCGCTTTACACTTACTAAAAACCAGATATATCTTTGAGAGCGCCGCTTCGCGGCGCTCTCAAAGATATATCCGTACTACTTAAAGTCTCAACAGGCTGTATTGCTATAAGGAGTACAATAGTCGAGGGATTTTCTCGGTCTATGATTTATCAAATCCACCACTTTCTAAAAGTTCTCTTCTTTCAAAATTCTAAAGTTTGTACTTTTGGGATAGAATTCTCTAACTAAAGATAAAGAAAGAAAATGGGCAGTAGCGATCGCTCTAAACGTCAATTTAGGTCGCAAGATCAAAAAAGAGGGCTTGCATTGCAAGCCCTCTTTTTTGATCAACTAATCACTTCAGCTATCTCAATTACTTGACCATCAGGGTCTTTGACCAAAAAGTTTAAAGGCTTTTCGCTGCGAACTTTGTGCTTAATGCCGCGTACTTGAATTTGCAACAAGAGTTGCTCAACACAGTCACGGTTAAAGCAAATATGTCGTCCGCGATCGCTATCTGTGGCATTAGCCCCTGGCACAATATGCAGCTGCACATTTTTCTTGAGTTGATACCATGCACCCTCCATGTCCGCCGAATACTTCGACTTAGCTCGCCGAGCTTCAGCAGGTATATAAATAGGGTCTGCGGGTGCGCCCATGCCGTATTCGTAGCCATAGTAATAATGTAGCGGGACATCGGCGATCGTCAGTTTTAGCTCGCCTTCATAAAAGTATCGTGCTTGATCGAGGTTAGAAACCATGATCGTATGTACTTTTGGTGCGCTGGTGAGAAACATCCACATCGCAACAGCGTATGCACCAAGCAGCATAACCATGATGCCTTGAGTAGATGTGACTTCCGTAGCGCTCGAGGCCGAGTCTTCTCTTCAACCCCCGCTCGGCTCTACCCGTCGGAGAATCCCCTGGAGCGCTGCCGCCATTCTTGCCGCGACGCTGGTAGTTCTGGCCGCGCTTCTTTTCGGTGGAAT